>JAEWSS010000268.1 GCA_023459755.1 Verrucomicrobiota bacterium
TTTGGCCAGGTCGAGCTGGGTCGGCCAGGCCGGACGGCGACCGTCCCGCCAGTTGGCGAAGTCGCACATCGCCGGAACGTTCAGCGCCGCGGCGGTAACTTTGTCGGCAGAGAGCGCGCTGGTGGCAAGCGCCATGGCTCCGCCCTGACTCGAGCCCCAGATCAGCAGATGTTCTTTGTCCCATTCATCGCGTCCGGTGAGATAGGCGACGCCGCGCGCCAGACCGATAATGGTGCGGTAGTAGTAATAGGTTTCACGGTTCTCCATACCTTTCAAAGTGTAGATGCCGTCGCGGTTGAGTTCGGCGTAACGCTGTTCGGCTGTGGCCGGCTCGATTTCAAAGTCATGGACATTCACCACCATGGCGATCGCCATGCCCCGCGGAAATTCGGCCGGAACATTGGTGAAGCCCGACCCGGCGCCGGGAATGGCGAAAAAGGCCGGATATCTGCCCGGCTTTTTCGGTATGCAGATATAACCGTACATGCGGGTGGAGTTGATGTTGGCAAAATTTATTTTATAGGTGTCGGCCAGTTCGTCGGAAAGATTATCGATTTTCTCCAATTTTGCGTCCAGCGGAATATTCTTTTCAGCTTCGGCGATGGCGGACTTCCAAAAATCCATAAAGTCCTCCGGCTCGGTCTGCACCGGTTTGATTTTCTCCGGCGAAAAACCGATCGTCGCCGCCTTGTTCGCCTTGACGCCGTTCTTTTCCACCGTCACCGCGCAGGTCACAAACTCCGGGGTGTCGGAGTCAATGTCCACGGTAAACGCACCGTTGGAAAAAGCCCGCTCGAAAGATTCGGTTCCGCGCTCCTCGCGCCGGACGGCGACGGTTGCGGTTCCACTGTCCATTCCGCCGATCTTCACCTGCACAACCGCGGTTTCGCCGCACTGGTAAATGGCGCCCGGCCGGTCCGGAGCAACGGCCACGCTTAGTTCTGACGACGTCTCGTCCTTTTTCCCGAAAGTATCCTTTTCATACTGCGTAAAGTATTCCGCTCCGGCGACCGCCACGTTCAGCCCGAAAAGCAGCATGCCGCCCAGACATATCCTGTTCATGATTTCCCTTTCAAAATATTGGATTTTATTTAATAGAACATTGATAAAACCGTTTGTCAAGCTACATTACCGGGAAAATCAAGGAGACTGAAATATGAAATGCTCATGGCGAATATCGGTTAGAAACGAAAAAGGCGAAGTAAACGAGTTCACACCGGAAAACAAACCGTGTTTTGACGTGACAGTGGACGAACGCGGCGGAAAAAGCCGTCTAGTCTGCCGCGGCGTGCCGCCGGAACTTTCCATCGTCCGGATTGTGTTTCCGGCGATCGAGGTGGATTTGACCGATGAAACGAACATTCTGCTGGCCGAAAGTCAGGGTCTGCTGGTCGGAAAACTGGCGTCGACTCCGGAGTTCACCTTCCGCCCCGGCAGTCCGGACTACATCTATGAGACCAGATTCCGCTCCATGAAGTTCGCGGCGATCATGAATCCGAATATCTTCATCGGCATCGACGACCCGGAATATTTTTCCAAGTCGGCCGACGTCTACCGTTCACCGGACCGGAAAACACTTCATTTCGATATCGTTTCCTATTCGTCCGAGATGCCGTTTTACGTTGAACTCAAACCGTTTTCCGGCGACTGGTTCGATGCCGCCATGATCTATAAAAACAGCTGTCCGCCGCTGAAAAAACTGCGCACTCCGTCGCCGCTCCGCGACATCGCCGTCTGGCTCTGGAACCGCGACCGGGCCGACAACGTCATCCCGCCGGCCGAACAGCTTATGGCCGATTCCGGCGTGCCGGTCGCGCTCGACTGGTACTGGTACCACAAGAATCCCTACGACACCGGTTATCCCGACTATTACCCGCCGCGCGAAGGCGTTGAAAATTTCACCGCCGCCCTCGCCCGCCTCAAACGCGCCGGAATCTTTACTCAGGTCTACACCAACGGCTTCCTTTGGGACACCTTGAACGCCGACTGGAACCAGGGCGGTTCCGAAGGCGTCATCAAAGACGAAAACGGCAACATCACCGCCACCAGTTTCAACGTGTTCATGAAGCATCCAATGGCCTACATGTGCGGCTGTGCCGAGAAATTCCGGGCAAAACTGATTGAGCAGATATCAATGCTCGCCGCCTGCGGTCTTGAGGGCATCTACGTGGACATGATCGGCTGCGCCACCATGCAGTTCTGCTACAACCCCGACCACCCGCACGCTCCCGGAGGCGGCTCCTATATGGCCGCCGGATACCGGAAACTGCTGCGCGATCTCCACAAAAAACTGCCGGAACTGCTGATCTCCACCGAAGACTGCAACGAAACCTATATGGATCTGGTCGATTCGGTGATCTCGGTCATGTCGCCATCCGGCGAACGCTACGGAGTTCTGCCGCCGTTTGAATTTGTTCCTGCCTTCTCCGCCGTCCACCACGGCGACTGCGCCATGTACGGCTCCAGCGCCCATATCGACGGCGTTCCGCCGTTCGACTCGCTGTGGCCGCAGGAAGGCAAATGGCGTCATGAAATGGACTGGAACGCAATCGCACCCGACCAATTTTTTGTTGAACTCGGCCGTTCACTGATCTGGGGACAGCAGCCGATGGCGGCCAATCTGCGCCCCGAACACTTGACCGACCCCAAACTGACCGACCGCTACAACTTCATCTGTGAGACCGCAAAACTTTATTACGCCAACCGCGAATGGCTGTTCGACGGCACCATGCTCCGCCCCCCGCGCCTTGAATGCGCTGAACATGACGTAACCTTCATCATTCGCTTCATCTTCACCGAAGAGGGCAGTTACCGCACCGTGTCGCGGCGCATGCCGGCGATCCTCCATTCGCTGTGGAAAAACGACCGCGGCGAAACCGCGCTGTTCATGCTGAACTACACCGCCATGCCGCAAAAATACAAATGCGGCGAAATCTCCGGAGAGATTCCGCCGCATTCCTACTGCGTCAAAAAATCTATTTGACCACGTCGAGCAGTTCCACCTCGAAAATCAGCGTGGCGTTGGGCGGAATTACCTGCCCGGCGCCGCGTTCACCGTAGGCGATCGCCGACGGAATGAACAGTTTGTATTTGGCGCCGACCTTCATCAGCTGAAGCGCCTCGGTCCAACCGGGGATCACCTGGTTGACGCCGAACACCGCCGGTTCGCCGCGCGCCACGGAACTGTCGAACACCCGGCCGTCGATCAGTTTTCCCTCATAATGCACCTTCACCTTGCTGTCGGCGGCCGGAGTTTCGCCCTCGCCCTCTTTGACGACAACATATTGAAGTCCGGACGCAGTGGTTTTTACGCCGTCAACCTTGGCGTTGTCGGCCAGGAAGCGGTTCCCCTCTTCCATGTTTTTGGCGGCGACTTCCGCCAGTCTGCTCTGCGCCTTTTCCTGCATTTCCTGCTGGAATTTCTGCATATTTTCGTGATACTCTTCCTCGGTGATCGCCGGTTTTCCGGCCACCGCGTCCATCATCGCCCGCGCCGCGACGGTCAGATCCACCTTGACCGGCAGCTGAGCCATGTAGTTCGCCATGTCCAGACCGAGCGTGTAGCTCATTTTTTCCATTTCATTTGCAAATGCCATCGAAAAGCTCCTTAATGTGAGGGGTTGAATGCAAATACGAACACCACCGCCATTATCAGACAGACAAAGGCGGCCAAATGATTCCAGCGCAGCGGCTCGTTCATGTAAAACAACGCGAACGGCACAAATACGCTCAAAGTTATGACTTCCTGAAGTATCTTCAACTGCGGCAGCGTCAACACGCCAGGCTGGTGGCCGATCCGGTTGGCCGGCACCTGGAGCATATACTCGAAAAACGCAATTCCCCAGCTGATTATCGCCGCGATAAACCACGGTTTGTTGGCCAGATGCTTCAAATGGCCGTACCAGGCGAACGTCATGAAGACGTTGGACAGGATTAAAAGTGAAACCGCGCGGATCACCGGAGAAGCGAAAAACGCGCCGATATGACTCCACATTTCCTACACGCCCTCGCGATCCATGGCCCAGGAGCGAATCTTGTCCATCTCACGTTCGGCGTCCCGGCCGAGCATGACCGTGGCAAACAGTTTGAACGCCGCCTCGATTGCACACTTGAATTCATAGAGATTGGCCATGCGTTCGGCGGTGACGCTGTCGGCGTCAAGTTTCTCGCCCTCCGGCAGACGGAGCGAACCGAAAACGAAGCGGTCGGCATCGAAACTGCACGTCCAGATTTTTTCCTCCAGCACCACCATGAGTTTTGCCTTTTTAAGCTTCTTGCCAACGGCGAATGCGGCCTTGGCCTCGGCGCTGCGCAGCGGATTCTCACCTTTTTTGACCACGGTTTCGGCGGCGCCGTTGCACTCCGGATCGTCTCCGGCAAAGCATAGCGGCCCGTCCAGCGCAATCTCGAAATCACCGAAGTCGGGATGGTTGATCCGGCCGCCGCACTCGTTGAAATACCAGAGATAGGTCAGGAAGTCGCGGCCGATCATCGGATAACTTTCAACGCCCTTTTTCAGCTCAAGCGTCGGGAAATCATCCAGTGCGGTGCTGAAGTCGCGCTGAAGGATCAGCTGAGGAGTCAACTGCAGAGGCTCCACGTCCAGCGTGCGCATGAACACGCCGACCAACTCGTCGATCTGCGTCTGCGAACCGGTGGCGGCATAAAGCAGGTTTGCCTCCGGATCGATCGCAATCGGAATGCCGGAGACCGATGGCGGAAACTTCTGAAGATTTTTTTCCAGAATTTCGTCGCGCAGTTCGCGCTTGACCTTCCCGGGAACAAACTGCGCCTCGTGCGCCTTCTGCCAGATCAGTTCCTCGCGGCGCAGCATGGCGCCGAGCAGCGAAGCCGGTATCTTGCGGATTGCCTTGCGAAG
>JAEWSS010000269.1 GCA_023459755.1 Verrucomicrobiota bacterium
GACTTGACAACGGCGCCACCGCGGCGGCGGTTGCTCCGGATGAACTTGGCCTGAAGAAATTCGACATCTGCGTGATGCGGCGCGACTTTTATTCGGACTGCGGACAAGTCGCCATTCTGCACGGCGAAAAATATCCGGACGAAAAAATACACGAGTTCGCAACAATTCAACGCATCGCCACCGAACAGGATCGCACGACGGCCAAGGAGAATCTGGAGAAATCGCGCGGCAGTTTCCGCACCGCGGTCAACCAGGTCGAATTGCTGAAGCTGCCGATGAAACTGCTGAACTGCCACCATTCGCTGGACAACAAACTGATTACCATCCAGTTCACCGCCGACGGGCGGGTTGATTTTCGCGAATTGGTCAAGGATTTGTCCCGCATACTCGGCTGCCGGATTGAACTGCGGCAGATCGGCGTGCGCGACGAGGCGGCAATCTGCGGCGGAATCGGCATCTGCGGCGAAGAGTTGTGCTGTCGCCGCTTCCTGAAAGAGTTCAATTCGATCAACGTCCGCATGGCCAAGGATCAGGATTTGTCCTTGACTCCGGGTACTATTTCGGGGGCCTGCGGACGCTTGAAGTGCTGTCTGAAATTTGAGCATGCCGGCTATGTGGAACTGGAAAAGTCCATGCCGCGGCGCGGCGATTTCTGCAATTCGCCGGAAGGCAAAGGCCGGGTGGTGGATCGCAATCTTTTGACCGGAAAGGTCACGCTTCAGCTCGACACCACCGGGAACAATGTGGTGGTGGACCGCAAGGACATTGCCGTCATCTCATCCGGACGTCGCGGTACGCAGAAGAACGACCGCGATATTTCTCCAGACCTGAAAAAATTAGAGTAGCTGGCGATTCTTGGAGGTGCGGCAGATGGAGCGGTTTGACCGACGCGATTTCGATTTCGACTCCGCCGACGGTCTTGTCCGGGCGGACGCGGCCGGTCTGCTGCTTGCTCCCGGCGAGTCCCAAGCTGAGTTTCGGACAAGGCTCGACCGGTTGTTCGCCTGGCGGCGTGATTTCAACGACGGGTTGAAAAAAAACGGTCGGGCGGAAATCGCTTCCGGGCTGACGGTCAAATCCGCCGGCGTTATCCCTGCCGAAGTATTTTCCGAAGCAGCCGAAGTGACCGACCGGCTTTATGGTTTTTCCGTGAACTGGGTTCCCGGTTTTTATCTTACCGAGCCGCTCGGCTTTTTCTGGGGCGGCTGTTCGTGGAGCGATCCGGCGACCGGCGAGGCGGTTTTCACCCTGCGGTCAGCCTTCAGCCGAAGAGCCAAATGGTTGTGGTACAACCGGACGGAACTCGCGGCGCATGAACTCTGCCATGTGGCGCATGCGCCGGTGTCCGATCCGTCGCTGGAGGAGTTTTTCGCTTATCGCACCGGCCGCGGGCGCCTGCGGCGACTTTTGGGAAATTGCTTTGTCTATGACTGGGATGCGCTGATTTTTATGGTTCCGTCGCTGTTGCTTTTTATCGCCCAGCTCGGTGTGGCGTTCAACTGGTGGAGTGTGCCGATGTGGCCGTTCTGGCTGTTGACGTTTGGTGGACCGGGCTGGCTGTTTCTGCGTTCCGAGTCGGCGGTTGGCCGCTGGCGGCGGGCGCGGCGAAGATTGACGGAGTGCGGAGTTGACCGTCCCGATCCGGTGTTGTTCCGGCTGACGGCGGCGGAGATCGCCGAACTGGCGAAATTAACGGCGGCGGAGACGGCGGTATGGCTGGAAAAACCGCGCGATCTCAGATTTGAAGTGCTGAAAAAACGGTTTATCCATGAATTGAGAGGTAAAAATGAAGCGTGATGACTTGACGAAGTTTTTGGACTCCGTACTCAATTTGTCGGCATTCCCCAACGATCCGTCCAATAACGGACTTCAGGTCGAAGGCAACTGCGAGGTTCGCCGCGCCTGCTTCGGGGTGGACGCAAATCTGGCGATAGTCGAGCATGCCGCCGCGGTCGGAGCCGATTTTATTTTTGTGCATCATGGATTGTCCTGGGGCGGCGAGCCGCGGCGCTGGACCGGCGTTACCGGAAGGCGCTTCCGCAAAATGTTTGAAAACGGCATTTCGTTGTACGCGGCGCATTTGCCGCTGGACGCGCAGCTGAAGTTCGGGCATAATGCCGAGTTGATGAAGATGGCCGGTGTGACCGAATGGTCGTCGTTCTGCATGTATCACGGAATGACGATCGGTTGCTGCGGTGAGCTGGAAACGCCGGAAAGTCCGGACGCTGTGGCCGCGAAACTGGAAAAAGGGCTGATTTCAACACCGCAGACGGTGATTTACGGCGACCGGAAGAAAACGATTCGTCGGATCGGTGCGGTTTCCGGCGGCGGCGGAGTTGACTCGGTTGAAGCGGCGATCGCGGAAAATCTGGATGCACTGATTATCGGAGATGTTCCGCACGAACTTTTCTGGCTGATTGCGGAGAGCGGATTGACCGTGATAAAACTCGGACATTATGCGTCTGAAACGCCGGGTGTCGATGCGGTTGGAAAAATGGTGGCGGCGAAGTTCGGAATTCCGTGCGACTTCGTTGATCTGCCGACCGGTCTTTAGATGGTTAAAAACG
>JAEWSS010000270.1 GCA_023459755.1 Verrucomicrobiota bacterium
CGATCTGGACAATTCCCGGCGCGTCCAGCCGCCCGACTCCGGCATACTGAAACAGTTGTTTCAATATACCGTTCCGCCTCGGCTCCTGAACCAGCGCAAAATCGCGGTCGCCGATCGCCGGCATAAATTCGCCGGACTGCTCGGCGGAACCCATGGCATACCCCTCGTATTCCTGCGGGATGGAAGCGATAAGTATGCCCTTGTCGTCGGAAACATGAAGTTCGTCCACATCGAGCCGGCGGCGAATCTCTTCCATTTTTGCGCGATCCTTCAGCACCGCGGGATCGGCTTCAATAATCCTGGCGAACGCCCAGGCCTTGACCAGCGCGGCGGAATTGGACATATCGCGCACCGTCTGAAGATTATTCCGGGTATATTTGAACTGTCGGGCGGCGTCGTTCAACTTGACCCGCAGCAGTTCTGTTGCCGACTTCTCCGCCAGATAACTGTGAACAAAATAAGAGAAGATGAACGTAAGCATAAATGCCACGGCCACAAACAACAGAAGCCACTTCTGGAAAATCCTTTTCATTTTTCTCCCTGTATCCGGTTCGCGCCGCCCCGTTTTATCCGACAGTTCCCGACAACTGTACGGCCGCGCTTTATGCAATGCAATGAAAAAATAAAATACCCATTCGGATTCAATTTTTCAAGTGCGAATC
The DNA here is from genome assembly GCA_023459755.1 of Verrucomicrobiota bacterium. Classification (GTDB taxonomy): domain Bacteria; phylum Verrucomicrobiota; class Lentisphaeria; order Victivallales; family Victivallaceae; genus CALXXL01. The sequence goes on from JAEWSS010000270.1 coordinate 663, forward strand.
CATAATTTAACCCAAAATCAGCCGCCCGGCTCCGCGCCGCCGGATCGCAATAAAAAAAGCGGGAACGCCGGGGGCTTCCCCGTGTTCCCGCTCCGGTCGCACCGCGAACGGCGGACTTCAGTTCTTCGGCACCGGGCAAACCCGGTCGGCGGTCACGCTGTCATAGCAGGCGTTCATCGCCTCGATTGTGTGCTTGTGCCACTTCAGATTAATCCGCGGCTGACGGTGATTGCGAATGCAGTCGACAAATTCATCGATCAGGCCGATCCACTCGTCGAAGTAGGTGTACTGGACGGTGTAGCGGTCATTCGGCGCGCCGTTGTGATAAACGTTGGGGCCGAAGCAGTCGCAGGCGATTACCCCCTTCTCGCCAACCACAGTGAGGTTGACCTCCATGCGTTTCGGAAACACCTCCCACCCCGGAGCCGGAACCTTGATCCGCTCCTCCAGCCGCGACCACGACGGATCGAACAGAAACGACACGCCGTTTTTCATCCGGCCGTTCACCAGCATCATGTCCTCGACTCTGAGGTCGGAACGCAGATTCGGCCCGACTTCGGCATATACGCTGTCAAAATCCGACCCGGTCAGCCAGCGGATCAGGTCGAAAATGTGCGGATGGTCGCAGAGCGCGCCGCCGCGGAACCGGCTGTCGCCCGGACGCAGCGGAACCACTTTGCCGTAACTCGCCTTCGGGTCGCCCTGCCACGGGAACGCCCACACCGGCGACAATGTGATGTTGGTCGCCTGAATCGACAGGATTTTTCCGACCGCCCCCTCCTCCAGCATCTTCCGCAGCCGCAGAACCACCGGATTGTAGTGCATCTCCAGCTCGACCTGACAGACAACTTTTGCCTTGTCGCACAGCCGGATCATTTCGTCGTATTCATTCATATCGAACGTCGGGATCTTCATGGACAGAATATGAATGCCGCGTTCGGCGCAGAACTTCACCTGTTCCATATGACGGTCATTGGCTGAGGCGAGCACCACCGCCTCGATGTCCGGATGCGCCGCAAACATCTCCTCGGCGCTCAGATAACAGGGGACTCCGGTTTTGTAAAGTTCATAAACGTCTTTGGCGCGCTGATCCTCGGCGCAGGAGGCGACCCAGTCGAGTTTTTTGTTGTCGCGCAGGGTCTGATAGTATTTTCTGGTGTGTCCGTGGGTAAGGGACATCATGGCGATCTTCAACGGTTTCATTTTATCACCTCTTCCTCAAATTCGGCAACCGTGCGAGTATTTACGGTGTCCAGACAGGCGGTCGCAATCCGCCCGGCACGCGCCGCTGCGCGGTTCCATTCCCCGGACAGCGCCGGACTGCCCAGCACCGCAAAGGCGGCGCGAACCACCGTCACCTCATATTCGGACAGGCCGAACAGTTCGGAATCAACGTCGGTGTACTCCGCCGCCGCGCCGTCCGCGATGAGATAGATCGACGACTGCGGCACCTGCGTGTCCACCACCCGGTCGGACGCCACGCCGCGGGAGGCGATGATCTCGTGCCGATCCATTACCGGACGACCCGCCGGCAGCAGATTGGAACATTCAATGCACACACTGACGCCGGAGAACAGCCTGAACAGCGCATTGACCGTCCGGACTCCGGAGTCCGCCGTTGCAAACGCCGTCCGAACCTGCGACCCGGCCAGCCACACCGCAAGATCAATCTCGCGTTCCAGACCGGACTTCAGGCTTTCTCCGGCGCTCATCCGGGCGAAACGAAGTGTGGACACCCCCTCCAGCGTACCGTTGTTCACGATATTTTTCAGTTCGATAAACCGGCGTTCAACCCGGTGCGGCAGCAGAACGGTCTTTTCACCGGACGCCGACACCACGAACGGAACGCCCGCCTCCGCCGCGATCCTTCCCGGTTCAACACCGTATTTGGTCGTAAGCAGAAGCAGTTTTTCATTGAGTTGCTCAATCATTTGCCATGCCTTGTGTTATTTGTTCAAAACCCGTTTGTAATTATTGCCGATGGCGTCCCAGAGTTTGAGCGCGTCCGGAGCGGCGAGAACCGAACCGAAACCGCCGCGGAACGTCCACGCTGCAAGCCGGTCGGCGCCGAGGTCGCGATAAAGGTCAACCACCTCGTCGATCTGCTTGAAGTCGGCCGGTTGGCGATAGT
>JAEWSS010000271.1 GCA_023459755.1 Verrucomicrobiota bacterium
CGGCCGGTGAGGTCGAACACCAGCTTTTGACAGCCGAAAGAGTAGTCGAAAACCGCCGCGGTGTCGCCGGAAAGGATCAGTGCGTCCATTTCGCCGACAACGCCGGAGAAGTCGCCGATGTAGTCGGTAAATTTTAACCGGCGTTCTCCGGCAACGTCGCCGCCTTTCACTGTCCCTGAAAATGAGAGCAGGTCTCCGCTGCCGGTAAAGACAATTTCACTGTACCCGGTAACATTGGCGGTGCAGGTGGCGTCATATTTGCCGCCGCCGAAAATGTTGCCGGTTATGGTGGTCGCCGCGGTGGAAACGTCTATCACCAGCAAGGCGTTGCCGGCAACGCGCGACACGCCCGACGAATCGGCGTATCCTCCGGCGTAGATGTTGCCGGAAACCGTGCATCCGGATAGCGTTGTGGTTGTTCCGCCGACGCTCATCACGGTTCCGCTGCCGGAGGCCGAACCGCCGCCCACAACATAGCCGAGTTGTGAATTGCTTATGGTCAAGGTTATGCCGCCGGAGACCGTGCCGGTTTTTCCGTCTCTTGCACTGCCGCCGCCGAGCAGCCAGTTGGTCGCTCCGGTGGTAACTGCGGTGTTGTGCTGGTGAACGATACCGGAAACGGTCAGATTGATGTCGCCGCCGGTGGTGTTGTTGGAGGCGCCGGAGAAGGTTCCGCCGTAAATCGTTCCGGAATAAGTGCCGCCGGTGATGGCGGCGTTAACGTTTCCGACGATGGTGTTGTTCAGGCCGCCGCAGTAAATGTTGCCGGTGTTTTTGGTTCCGGTCAACCTGATGTCGGCATTGACGTTTCCGGCCACTGCGACGCCGGAGGCGGTTCCGTACAGTCCGTTGATGATTCGGCAGTTGACTGCCGAGAGCGTGTAATCGTCTCCTTTCTGCCAGCCGTACAGCAGTTTGTATTGACCGTAGATGTTCAGTTCCGTGGCGCCGTTGGCATTGCTCAGTGTGAAGTCAATTTTCTGGTTGGTTTCGGTGATGGAGTACGGCGTTGTTTTATTCACGGTGGCGGTGCCGGACGGCAAAAGCAGCGTCAGTTGATTCAACGCGGTACTGTTGATCAGCGTGTAGATGCCGGTGACGATCCTTGCCGTGAGGTCGAGTTTCCAGGTAATGGCTGGAAGTGAGGCGCCGCTGAAGTTCAAAATCGTGCTGCCGGTCGCCGGTTGATCCGGCGTGAAGGTCACCGGTCCCTGGATCACCGCGCCGGAGGCGATCAGGACACTGCCGCCGGTGGCGACGGTTAATTCGGAGATTGTTGCCGCCGAGGCGACGGAAAGCAGTCCGGCGTTCAGTCTGATGTCGGTGGCGGACACCCCCTGACCGAGATACAGACTGCCGTCGCTGATCTCCACGTCGCTGACGTTGTTGATGTGGGCGTTGGGGAGCAAACCTGATATACGCATGACTCCGCCGGACGTTATGGATATATTCCGGACATTTGAGCGCATGGCGCTGGACAATACCATATTACCGCCGACGATGGCGGCACCGATCAGTGTGGTGGCTCGCCAGCATTCCATGTCGCCGAAAACCGTAAGCTCAACGGCGGAAAGATTTGACCCGCTGGCAATAGCTCCCGACATGATTATGGTGTCACTTTGTATTCCGCTGTTGGCAAAGGTTTGTCTTCCGCCGGACATGATAATGCTGCTTGAGGCAATTCCGCCATTAATATTTTGTTTTCCTCCGGACGAAACAATGGTCGAAACAACCGTTCCGCCGGAAATGGTTTGCGTTCCGTCATTGCCTATAAAATTTGATACAGCCAATCCGCCTGAACTGATAACGAAATATCCTCTGGACGCTATAGTATTATTGACCGCGGTCCCCTCGAGTCCAAAATGATCGCCGTCATAATACACATCTTCAGCAAAACCGCCGCTATCAATAAAAAGACCGCCTCCTCGATTTCCACTAGTGGTAATTCCCGATGCATAACCTCCGGACAATACAGACATTCCGGCAACTGCACCAATTCGCGTATTCAATGCGCTTCCGCCGCTGTAAACATCAATAGCGCCCCAAAGATCAATGTTGCTTCCTGAAATTACGCCGCCGTTACTAACCATTATTACGGCCGAAACGTACCCGGAACTGCAGGCGCCGGTATAAATCGCACTTCCTCCGCTGAGTACAACCATATTGCGGACTTCACTGTCTGGATCATTCAGGTCGTATCCGGAGACGGTACATCCGGATATGATAACGGTATTGCCTGATACGACTGGTTCGTTGGATTTTGGCATGCGTTGTTGGGTTCCTCCGGCGTTTTCCGGAAGCGAGGTCGTGATCGTCGATGTTGTCATATTTTCTGTCCTTTCTTGTTTTGGCGAAAAATCGCCGTTGAGGTGACGGAAAAGTATCGACTTCATTCATTGAAAATAACTCGGGTTCGACGGACGGGCAAACGATACTTAAAAATTTCTCCTTTTTTATTTGATTTTTGACGAAGCCGGATTATGTTATTAACATGTAACGGTCTTTGCGCGGTTGTTTATTGTGCGGGCGTAGCAAAACGGTCATGCTCCAGCTTCCCAAGCTGGCGACGCCGGTTCGACTCCGGTCACCCGCTCCATTTTTTTAATTCCGGCATTATAACATACGGCTTACATCGCCTTCCGGTCGATTCCAATTTTATGAAATATTCTTCACAAACACATTCCGAAGTCGTCGCCGCCTGCGTCGAGGCACTGAAACGCCCCGGCGCGGTCGTTCTGCTGCCCACTGAAACCGTCTACGGGCTGGTCTGCCGCTGGAGCGATGCCGCCGCCCGTGAACGCATCTACGCGCTTAAGCACCGCTGTAAAAACAAACTGCTCGCCATGTTCGCTCCAGATATGTCCGCCGCCGAACGCTACGGCGCTGTGATCAACGACTTGGGACGCCGTTTGTTTGAACGGTTCACTCCCGGCGGGATCACCATCATCTGCGGCGACCGCACCGGCGGCACGGTCGGCGTCCGGGTGCCGGACCACCCGCTGGTTCTCGCGGTTCTGAGGTCGCTCGGCGAACCTTTGGCCTCCACCAGCGCCAATTTGTCCGGAACCCCCGCGGCGCTGGACTGCGCAACCGGTCTGGCCGGGCTGGACGGCGCGGTTGAGCTGGCGGTTGACGGCGGCGCGCTGCCGGTCGATTCGCTGGCCTCCACCGTGGTCGACGCCACCGGAAGCACTCCGAAAATCCTGCGCGCTGGCGCAATTCCGCCCGCGGTTATACTGGCTTGAAAAAAGCCGCGCTAAAGTTTTTTGCGGACTTGTAAAAAAACGGTTTGCATGTATCTTATTGATTAGTACAGCTGGTATTAATATATATTAAGAGGGTTTTTTCATGGCCGAAATCGAAAGAGTCACCCACGAGGTGGAAGAAGAATACAGCGCGAGTAAAATCACCGTGCTGGAGGGGCTTGAAGCCGTTCGCATGCGTCCCGGAATGTACATCGGCGATACCGCCAGCCGGGGTCTGCATCATCTGGTATACGAAGTGGTTGACAACGGTATCGACGAGGCGCTCGCCGGTTACGCCACCCACATCAAAGTGGTGGTTCACCGCGACAACTCCGTCAGCGTTACCGACGACGGCCGCGGAATCCCGGTCGATATGCACGAGGGCGAGGGCAAGCCGGCAGTCGAAGTGGTGCTGACGGTTCTGCACGCCGGCGGCAAGTTCGACCACAACTCCTATAAAGTGTCCGGCGGTCTGCACGGCGTCGGTGTGTCATGCGTCAACGCCCTGAGCTCGTGGATGGACGTGGTGGTTCTCCGCGACGGCGGCGCGTGGGAAATAAAATTTGAGCGCGGCGTCACCTCCAGTCCGCTGGCTCGGCTCGGAGATTCGGACAAGCACGGCACCACGGTCAGTTTTCATCCCGACCCGACGATTTTTCCAGACATCACCTACATGTGGGATATTCTTGCCAACCGCCTGCGCGAACTCGCGTTCCTTAACAGCGGAATCACCATTTCGCTGTATGACGAACGGGTCGAGGACGGTCAGCCGGTGCGGTCCGAAACCTTTCACTACGAAGGCGGAATCGTTGAATTTGTCCGCCACCTGAACGCCAACAAGGAATCGGTCATTCCCGCCGACCCGATCTATTTCCACCGCGAAAAGGACGGTATCGATGTGGAGCTGGCCATGCAGTACAACGACGGCTACACCGAAAACATCTACGCCTACGCCAACAACATCAATACCACCGAGGGCGGAACCCACCTCTCCGGCTTTCAGGGCGCGCTGACCCGCACGCTGAACAACTACGCCAAAAACAACAACCTGCTCAAAAATGAAAAACTGATGACCGGCAACGACGTGCGTGAAGGATTGAGCGCGGTTGTCAGCGTCAAGGTTCCCGATCCGCAGTTTGAGGGGCAGACCAAGACAAAGCTCGGCAACAGCGAAGTCAAGGGCATCGTCGAGTCGGTTATCAATGACAATCTGGCGGCTTTTCTTGAACAGAATCCGGCGGCCGGAAAACAAATTATCGAAAAGAGCCTGACCGCCGCCCGCGCCCGGGAAGCGGCGCGCAAAGCGCGCGATCTGGTTCTGCGCAAGGGCGCGCTGGAGTCCGCGAGTCTGCCGGGCAAACTGGCCGACTGCTCGAACCGCGATCCGTCGGTGTGCGAACTTTACATCGTCGAGGGAGACTCCGCCGGCGGCTCCGCCAAGCAGGGGCGCGACAGCGAATTTCAGGCGATCCTGCCGATCCGCGGCAAACTGTTGAACGTGGAAAAGGCCAGACTTCACAAGATTTTGGAAAACAAGGAGATCCAGTCGCTGATCGCCGCAATGGGCTGCGGCTGCGAAGGGCTGGGCGACGGCGAAAACGAGCGCGGCATGGATGTTTCCAAAGCGCGTTATCACCGCGTGGTAATCATGACCGATGCCGATGTGGACGGCTCCCATATTCGCACGCTGCTGCTGACCTTTTTCTACCGCAAAATGCGTCCGCTGGTGGAGGCCGGCTATGTCTACATCGCCAACCCGCCGCTGTTCAAGGTGGTGCGGCGCAAGCAGGAGCGGTATGTCGACAACGAGGAACAGCTTGACCGCTATCTGATCGACATCGGCTGCGAAAACATCGTGATTACCGACGCGGAGGGAAATAAACTCGACCCGGCGGCAATCAAGCGTCTGGTCGATCTGTTCACCCGCTTCAACCATGCGTCGGCCGGACTGCGGCGCATCGGTGTTGACCCGATGGAGTATTTTGAGTTTGCCGCCAAGACCGGACGCTGTCCGGTGGCGCAGATCACCATCCGCGAGGCGGACGGCGAATCTTCATGCCGCTTCTGCGGGTCCGGCGACGAGGAGTATCAGCAGTTGGCGGAGGAGCGCAAGCGTCTGCATCTGGATCAGCAGTCGGCGGACGCGACCGCGCAGCCGGTTGCCGGCAACGCCACACTGGAGGTGGCGGAGATATTTGAAGCCGCCGACTGCGAATCGCTGCTGCGCGAGGCGGCCGAGGACGGATTGAACGCCGGCGACATCTATCACGGCGTTCGCAAGCTGTTTTCGGCGGTCGAGCAGAACGAACGGCAGAGCGACCTGAAAACTCTGGAGGAACTTTTTGTCAAGGTTCGCGCCAACGGTGCCACCGGTTTGTCGATCAGCCGCTACAAAGGTTTGGGCGAAATGGACCCGAAACAATTGTGGGAGACCACCATGGACCCGGCAACCCGCAAGATGATAAAAGTCACATTGGCCGACGCTGTCCAGGCGGAGCGCATGTTTACGCTTCTCATGGGCGACGTGGTGGAGCCGCGCCGCGAATATATTGAAAAGTACGCCGCCGGCGTCAAAAATCTCGACATCTAAATTTTTAAGGAGCAGTATATGGCAAAAGAGAAGGAAAATCTCGACCCGACCGCTGAAAGCCGGGCGCGCAGTTTGGCCATCACTATAAGTCAGATCGAAAAAGAATTCGGCAAAGGCTCAATCATGCGTCTGGGCGATTCCGGACGCTACGGCGAAGTCGCAACCATCTCCACCGGCGCGCTGTCGCTGGATCTGGCGCTGGGCATCGGCGGACTGCCGCGCGGCCGGATCATCGAAATATTCGGGCCGGAGTCAAGCGGCAAGACCACTTTGTGTCTGCACGTGATCGCCAACGCCCAGCGCGCCGGCGGCAGCTGCGCGATTATCGACGCCGAACATGCGGTCGATCCGATTTATGCCAAAAAAATCGGCGTCAACACCGACGATCTGCTGATCTCACAGCCGGACTGCGGCGAAGACGCGCTGAATATCGCCGACTCGCTGATCCGCAGTAACGCGATCGACGTGCTGGTGGTGGACTCGGTGGCGGCGCTGGTGCCGCGCGCCGAAATCGAAGGTCAGATGGGCGACTCCCATATGGGACTTCAGGCGCGGTTGATGTCGCAGGCGCTGCGCAAGATTACCGGTGCGGCGGCGAAAAGCCGCACCTGCGTGATTTTTACCAACCAGATCCGCGAAAAAATCGGCGTGATGTTCGGCAATCCTGAAACCACCACCGGCGGCAACGCACTGAAATTTTACGCCTCGATCCGCATGGACATCCGGAAGATCGCAGTGCTGAAAGACCCGTCCGGAGAGGCCAACGGCAACCGCTGCCGGGTCAAGGTGGTAAAAAACAAAATGGCGCCGCCGTTCCGCACCGCCGAGTTCGATATAACTTATGCGCAGGGCATTTCGCGCGCCGGAAGCATCCTGGACGTGGCCAGCGATATGAACATTGTCGAGAAGCGCGGTTCGTGGTTCTCGTTTGAGGGCGAGCAGCTGGCCCAGGGGCGGGAAGCCACCAAGATGCTGCTTGAGACGGACCGTGACCTTCAGGATCGCATCCTGACGCGGATACGGGAAAAACTTGCGGAAAAGATGGCGGTTTCCGAGCCGTCCGCCTCCGCGGCTGCGGACACCGGTGAAGCGGCGGCGGATGCCGTGCTTCCGGCCGGCGACGCCGAATAAAACATCTCCGGGCGGCCGCAACCGCCGCCCGGAACATTATATTTGTACGCGGGGAGGCTGACCATGACGGGATGCTGGTATAAGATCGCGGCCGGATTTTTTTGCGCTGCGGTTGCCGTCGGTTATGCGACGGCGGCCGAAGACGCTGCGCCTGCGGCGTCACTGCCGGAGGCGGCGGTGGACGCCGGAAGTTATCCGATGCGGCGGCGTGCCGATATGGCACTGGCGCTTGGTGATTTTGCCGGCGCGGAAAAGGACTATCGCGTGTATATCAGCGCGGCACAGGCCAGAGGCGACGGCAATGCGATGCTTGACGGCGCGGTTCGGCTGGTAAATCTGCGTCTTCAGCAGGGAGATGCGGCGGGAGCCGAGGCTGAATGGCGGCAGTTTGTCGGCGGCAGCGGCGGCGTGGACACGCTTACCGGACAACTGCTGGAAGCCGATATTATGATGGTTCGCGGCGATTTTGCCGCGGCGGCGGAGAAGCTTTCCGGGTTGCTGGCAAACGCCGATTTGCCGGAGTCTCTGCATTCACCGGTGGCCTATGCGCTGGGCGAAGCGCTGATGCGGCAGGGGAAATATATTGACGCGGTCGGCGTCTACCGCCTGCTTGCGGCCAGTGGAAAGGAACCGGAGGCGCGGTTTCGTGAGATTTTTGCACTTCAAAGCGCCGACGAATTGATCGATAGTCAGAAAAAAATATCAGAACTTGCCGCCGATGATAAACTTACCGCGTCGGACAGCGCCAGGCTGGAATTGCTTAAAATCCGTCAGGCGGTCGGCGAG
>JAEWSS010000272.1 GCA_023459755.1 Verrucomicrobiota bacterium
GGCGTGGTATGCCTACGCCCGCTTCAACAAAATGTATGAAGGCTTCTACGGCATGACGCCTGGCGAGGTCAGGAAGGACGATCCGCCGATCTTCTGTTCGCAGTCCACCCACAAACTGCTGACCGCCTTCAGTCAGGCGTCGATGCTTCACATCCGGCAGGGCGGCACCGCGAAGATCAACCCGGACGAGTTCAACGAATCATGCATGATGCACGGCTCGACTTCGCCGCAGTACAGCATGATCGCCAGTCTGGACGTTGCCACAAAAATGATGCAGGACTCCGGCGAAATGCTGATCCACGACATCATCCGCGAAGCCGTTCAGCTTCGCCGCCGCACCGCCAAACTGAACCGCGAGTTCGCCGCCGCCAAAGACTGGTTCTTCAATCTGTGGCAGCCGCGCGAATTCCGGGTCAACGGCAAGAGCGTGAAGTTCGAGGATATGGACATTGATTATCTTGCCGCACATCATGAATGCTGGGTGCTGTCCTCGTCCGATCCGTGGCACGGCTTTGAGAACATTGAGGACAACTATGTGATGCTTGACCCGATCAAGCTGACATTCACCACTCCGGGCATCGACGACGCCGGCAAAATGCAGGACTTCGGCATTCCGGCCTCGGTGGTCACCAACTACCTCATCAACCACAACATCGTCTGCGAGAAGACCGACTACTACTCGTTCCTGATGTTGAACTCGCTCGGCACCACCCGCGCCAAACAGGGCACGCTGCTGGCCGCGCTTCTTCAGTTCAAACGCGACTTCGACTCCGGCCGCAAACTGTCCGAGGTGTTTCCCGACCTTGTTGCCAAGTATCCCGAACGCTACTGCGAAGCCACGTTGCGCAGTCACTGCCTGAAGATGCACGAATACATCAAGGCTCATGCGATGCTGGACAAGATGCAGGCCGCGTTCGAGGTGATTCCGAAGCAGGTCATGCGCCCGGCCGAAGCCTATCACAAGGTGGTTGCCCGGGAGGTGGAGTATGTTCTGCTCGACGAGATGTCCGGCCGGGTTCCGGCGGTGATGATGGTTCCGTACCCTCCTGGGATTCCGATCGTTATGGGCGGCGAGCGGCTCGACCGCACCGCGCAGCCGATTCTGGACTATCTCCAGACCCGCGAGGCGTTCGAAGCTGTTTTTCCGGGATATGAGGGCGATATTCACGGCGTGGAGCGCGAGGTCGTCAACGGGAAGACCAAGTTCAAAACGCTCTGCATCAAGAAAGAGTGTGAAAAATGAGTGAAAAAACCAGCGGTTCCTCTGCAATGCGCTCGATGAGCGTGTTCACCATGTCGATGTTGACCGTGGCGGCGGTGTTGTCGCTGCGCAATCTGCCGTCCATGGCCGACTATGGCTGGAGCATTATTTTCTATCTGGTGATGGCCTGTCTGTGCTTCTTCATTCCGTCGGCCCTGGTGTCGGCGGAACTGGCCAGCACCTATCCGGACGACGGCGGAGTCTATCTCTGGGTGAAGCAGGCGTTCGGCCCCAAATGGGGGTTCGTAGCCATCTTCATGCAGTGGGTGGAGAATCTGCCGTGGTTTCCGGCCTGCCTGACCTTTGTGGCTTCGGCCATCGCCTATGTTTTCAATCCGGCGCTGGCGACCAACAAATGGTTTGTGTTTGTCACCATTCTGGTCACGCTGTGGCTGGCGACGTTCCTGAACTTCAAGGGGATGCGGGTTTCCGCGTTTCTGTCAAGTTCCGGCGTGCTGGCCGGTACGGTGGTTCCGGGGGTGGTGATTATTCTGATGGTGATCGTCTATCTGGCGATGGGCAACCCGATCAAGGTCCCGTTTGACGAAGGCACGTCGCTGATACCCGATCTGAGCAATCCGACCCAGTTGATGCTGCTGGCCGGTATGATGGTGGCGCTCGCCGGAATGGAGATGAGTTCGGTGCATGTAACCGAGATGAACAACCCGGGGCGCAACTTCCCGAAAGCGATTCTCGGCGCGGCGCTGGTGGTGATTCTGCTTTCGGTGGCCGGCAGTCTGGCGATTGCGTTTGTGGTTCCGCCGTCGCAGCTCAGTCTGGCGGCCGGAGTGTGCCAGGCGTTTGAAGACATCTTCACCTCGCTGCACTGCAAGTGGCTGACTCCGATCATGTGCTTCCTGCTGGCCTATGGCGCGATCACCATGGTGGTGACCTGGGTGCTGGGACCGTCCAAGGGAGTTCTGGAAGTCGCCAAAGAGGGGTATCTGCCCGCCTACTGGCAGAAACGCAATGCGAACAACATGCCGGTGCGCATTCTGGTCATTCAGGGCATCATCAGCAGTGTGCTCTCAACCGCGGTTCTGTTCACTCCCACCATCAGCAACGCGTTCTGGCTGATGTCGGCATTGACCGCCCAGTTGTACATGGTGATGTATCTGTTCATGTTTGCGGCGGCGATCCGCCTGCGTTATTCACAGCCGAATGTGACGCGTCCGTACAAAATACCGGGCGGGAAATTCGGGATATGGGTGATTTCCGGCGTGGCGTTTCTGGTCAGTCTGATCTCGATATTCTGCGGATTCATTCCGCCGTCGAACGTGCTGGCCGACGGCGCGTGGGCGATCACCTGGTACATCGGCTTCCTGTTCGTTGGAACTCTGGCGTTTATAGCGCTGCCCCTGTGGGCGTTCCATGAATATGAGAAAAAGAAGAAGGCGGCAGCGAAAGTGAAGGTGCAGAATGATTAGAGTATTTTTTGCGGTGCTGTGCGCCGCCATACTGCTGAGCGGCTGCGGCGGAGGCTGCTGCGGCTGTTAAGAGAGTCGTTGTTATGGAAGCGGGGCGCGGCTGGAATGCCGCTCCCCGTTTTTTCGGATATGTGGAGGTACCGCGGAATGTTCAAACGGGAAGTCACATGGATTTTGCTGACGCTGCTCACCGGCCTGGCGGCCGGAGTGGTGGCGTTGTGCTATCGTCTGCTGCTTGAGTTTGCCGAACTTGCGCTGGACGCGGTGCTGGCGCTGCGCCTGCCGCGTTTTGTGCTGTACGGCGGCTGGGGGGTGACGCTGACGGTTCTGGCGTATTGTGTCTGGCGGGTGACGGTATGGAATCCGGCGCTGTCCGGCGGCGGTGCGGCGCGGATGATCGAGACGTATTTTTACAACATCAAGTCGGTGTGGTGGAAAAACATTGCGGCAAATCTGGCCGGCGGAACGCTGACGATGTTTGCCGGGCTGTCGATCGGTCAGATTTCCCCGGTGATTCAGCTGGCGGCGTCGACCGGCCGAGGCGTGGCGACGCTGTTCAAACTGCCGCGGCGGCTGACCGGAAATCTGATGCTGGTCGGAGTATCCTGCGGTTTCACCGCGGCGTTTTCGGCGCCGTTGGCCGGAGCGGTGTTCGGGATGACCGAGATCAGTCGGCGTTGGTCGTGGCGGGTGCTGCTTCATTCCGCGGTGTCGGTTTTTGCGGTATATTTTCTGACGGTGGCGGTGTATGGCGGTCGGCCGTTGTTTACGGTGGCGGCGAATCCGCCGCGCGATGTCAAAGGCTATATTTGTCTGGTGGTTTTTCTGTTTGCGGTTGGAGTGCTGGCGGCTTTTTACAACTGGACGCTGATGTTTTTTCAACGTTTTTTTGAGTATTGGCGCAGGTTGTCCGGATTTTGGAAGATATGGCCGGTGTTTATGTTGTCCGGAGTGGTGGCGTTTGTACTGCCGGAGATAAGATGTTCCGGGATGCCGCTGGCGGAGTCGCTGTTCGGAGCCGAGCGGACGATTCGCTGTCTGCTGCTGCTGTTGGCGGCGAAGCTGTTGTTTTCCGCGGTGTCGGCGAACTGCGGAGCGCCGGGTGGTCTGCTGTTTCCGATCATTGTGATCGGCGCGCTGGCCGGTCGGCTCGGCGGCGAGCTGGCGGCGGCGGCTGGATTTATCGATACGCTGGACATCACCGGATTCGTTATTTTCGGCATGTGCGGAATGTTCATCGGTTCGGTGCGCAACACGGTGACCGCGGTGCTGTTGTTCATGGAAACGACATGGCAGTTTTCCTGTCTGCCCGGACTGCTGCTGGCGGCGCTGATCTGTCCGATGGCGCCGCGTCTGTTGCGGGTTCTTCCGGTATATGTGGAGCGCGCGCGACGGCTTCATGAGCGATTGGGATTGAAATAACGCGCTTTTGTGGTATAT
>JAEWSS010000273.1 GCA_023459755.1 Verrucomicrobiota bacterium
GCCGATCAGCGCGCGGTTGTGACTCAGACTGCGGGCGGCGAGATCGTCCAGCAGCAGTTGATTGCGCCGTTCCTTGTCTTCGGTGGACACCGAATCCTCGTGTTTGGATGACACGGTTCCGCGCCGCGGCGAATATTTGAAGATGAAGGCATTGTCGAACCCGACCTCGTTCATCAGGTCGCGGGTGGCGGCAAAGTCCTCCTCGGATTCGCCGGGAAAACCGACTATCACATCGGTTGAGAAACATATTCCCGGAACCGCTTTTTTCAGCCGGTTCACAATTTCAAGGTAACTTTCGGCGGTGTACTGACGGTTCATCGCCTTCAGTATCCGGTCGGAACCCGACTGCACCGGCAGGTGAATCGCCCGGCAGATTTTCGGTTCGGCGGCGATGGCGTCGATCAACCGCCGGGAAAAATAGGTCGGATACGGCGACGTAAAGCGGATGCGGGCGATCCCGTCAACTTTTGCCGCCCGCTCCAGCAGTTCGGCAAACGGCGAAACATCCTCCGGCGGCGGCGTCAGAACGCCGTTCAGACCGAACGCCGCAACGTTCTGCCCCAGCAGAAGCACCTCGCGCACGCCGTGGGCGGCAAGAAGTTCAATCTCCGCGATCACATCGTCGGCCGACCGGCTGATTTCGCGTCCCCGGACATACGGCACGATGCAATATGAGCAGAAGCGGTTGCAGCCTCGGGTGATCGCCACCGAGCCGAAGACCGCCGGGGCGTCCGGTTCAAAGCAGTGGGCGGACATGCCGGAAAGCACATCGTCGGAATAGCCGGTCAGCATTGCGCGGTGGGCGCCTTTCTCTTCGATCAGCTGCTCGACCAGGTCGGGAAGTTCGTGGAGTTGTCCGGTGCCGAGCACAAAGTCGATATGCGGAAGTTCGGTAAAAAGTTCGTCGCCCATGCGCTGCGCCATGCAGCCGATCACGCCGATGATGATGTTTTCGTTGCGGCGTTTCAACTTCTTCATATGCATGATCTTGCCCAACGCCTTGCGCTCGGCCTGATCGCGGACGCTGCAGGTGTTGAAGATCAGCAGACGGGCGGCGTCCTCGCTGTCGGTGCGCTCCCAGTTGCGGGCGGCGAGCATGCCGGACAGCGCCTCCGAGTCGCGCTCGTTCATCTGACAGCCGTAGGTTTTGATGTAGAACTTCATGCGCGCAGGGTCAATTTGTCGCGGTGAACGACCTCTTCCGGCGCGTTTTTGCCGATCAATATTTCGGCCGCATTACCGTGAAGTCCTTGAATTTCAACGCATTTTGCGCTGGAGAAGTTGGAGATGCCGTAGGCGACCACGTCGCCGGAGGCGCGCACGATTTCCACCGTGTCGCCCGCCTCGAAGAAGCCGACCACCCGGCGGATGCCGGCGGGCAGCAGACTGGCGCCGCGTTCGCGGAGCGCTTTAGCCGCGCCGTCGTCGATAATCAGCCGTCCCATGACTTTGCTGAAGTCGCGTATCCAAAGTTTGAGTCCGCTGACTTTGGCGCCGGACGGCGGCATGAACAGCGTGCCGATGTCCTCGCCTTTGATGATTTTTTCCAGCACATCCGGGTCGCGGCCGTCGGCGACAATGCAGTAGTTTCCGGCGCGGGTGACCAATTCGGCGGCGTGAAGTTTACTGGCCATGCCGCCGATGGAAAAGGTGGAGTTGTCGGTACCGCCGGCGTTGCCCATGATTTCGGGAGTAAGCTCCTTCACCACGCTGATGCGCCGGCCGAGTTTGCCGTCGGCGTTGCGTTTGCGCAGTCCGCTTTCGGTGGTAAGGATAATGGTGAGTTCGCTTTTGGTCATGGCGGCGAGCATGCCGGACAGGATGTCGTTATCGCTGAACTTCAGTTCATCGACCGAGACCGAGTCGTTTTCATTGACGATCGGCAGAATACCGCGGTTCCACAGGCTGTCGATGCAGTTTTTCACGTTCAAATAGCGTTCGCGGTGGTGCAGATCGGCGCGGGTGAGCAGCAGCTGGGCGGCGAAAAAACCCTCCTTTTCGCAAACCTCGTTGTAAAACTCCATCAGCCGCCCCTGACCCAGCGCGGCCAGCATCTGGATCTCCGCCAGCTTGCGCGGCCGCTCGGCAAGACCAAGCATCTTGATGCCGGTTCCGACCGCGCCGGACGACACCAGCAGCACACGGTATCCGGCGTTGCGCAGTTTCACAATCCCTTTTATCAGCACCGGAATAAGCTCCGGATCGGTCAACAACCGGGTTCCGGCCTTGACCACGATCTGCCGGCATTCCGCCAGCATTGTTTCCCGTTCATTCATATTTTAACGATTCCTGAAGTGTGTTTTTATTAATATAGGCCGCCTCAACGCTTTTGGCAAATTTAAACCGCGTTTTTCCAGTGTGGACGGATTGAAATTGCGTTGCTGAAGTGGTATTATTATATCGAGAAAGAGTGTAATAAAATGATCGTAATTTGTCCGAAATGCAAAACAAAGACCGACTCCGTGGCCGTTCCGGAGTTTGAGGGCGTCTGTCCGAATTGCGGAAAGCACCTTGCCGGCGACTTCACCGGCGGCTGTATCGACGACTTCCAAATGCTCGCCGAGATCGGTCGCGGCAACAACGGCGTGGTCTTTCTCGCCCGCCAGATCGGACTCGGCCGCGAAGTGGCGCTGAAGATCATGATGGAGGAAAATCTCGCCGATCCGCAGGGCGTTCCAATGTTCTTCAAAGAGGCCCGGGCGGTGGCCAAACTCAACCACCCGAATATCGTGCAGGCCATCGCCGCCGGACGCATGGAGAGCGGCAACTTCTACTTTGCCATGGAATTGATTGACGGACCTTCGGTCGAAAACCTGATCGACCGCGAGGGGGCGCTGCCCTATGCCGAGGCTCTGCGCATCGCCGCCGCCATCGCTCAGGGCATGGCCTACGCCTGGAACCGCAAGGGGTTGATCCACGGCGACATAAAACCGGCGAACATCATCCTTCAACATTCACGCGACCCGAAACTGGCCGACCTCGGTCTGGCGCAGTTCCGCAAAGTCGAGCCGTGCGAACTCATGGCCACGCCGCTTTACGCTCCGCCGGAGGTGATTCGCGGCGACTTTGCCGCCATGGGGCCGCTGTCCGACATCTACAGCTTCGGCGCCACCTTGTACGAAATGTTTTCCGGCGACCCGCCGTTTCCCGGCACCGACATCAATCTGGTGCTGAAAATGCAGGTTGAACAAACGCCGCTGCCTTTAACCGAAAAAATGGGGCTTTTCAATCCTCAGGTGGCGTCGTTCGTGGATACCATGCTGGCCAAGAATCCGGACCACCGCCCGGAAAGCTGGAACGTGGTGGCCGACTTCTTCGCCGACGCGCTTGAAGCGCACAACAACACTCATTAGAAGCTGGAAATATAGAGTTCGCAAACAACGGGGGATGGGAAAATGACAAAACGTTTTACGCTGATTGAGCTTCTGGTGGTAATCGCGATCATCGCCATTCTGGCGGCGATGCTGCTGCCGAGTCTGGCCCGCGCCAGAGAAATGGCGAACCGGGCGGCCTGTTCCGGCAACATCAGACAAAGCATTCAGGGGTTCCAGATATATGCGGCGAACGGCAACGGATGGATCAATCCATTCGGCAAAAACGGCTGGCAGTGGTATCGGGTCGGCGACATGCCGGCGATTCTCGGGCTGACCGGCGAAGAAGACGATTACATAAAGCCCAACAACCGTAAAGTCACACTTTGTCCGAGCAATGTGGAGACCAACCGCTACCTCCAGGGCGGCTGCTACGGTTCGGTGTATTTTTCCGAAAGTGAACTGAACTCCGACGACTACGGTTACGCCGAGGAGACCTTTGAAAAGCGCGGCGTCAAAGACAGCGACACCGAAGCATGGGGGATTCCCTGCTATGTCAATCTCAGCGCCTGCACAAAAGCCTCCACCTATCTGCTGCTGCTCGACTGCGTACTGGGGCCGGGATACCTCGACGGCGACGAAACCGGCTGGGTCACCGGCAACCAGTACAGCCGGTTCGACCGCACCTCGGCAATGACCGGCGGACTCATCGACATGCACAACGGTATCGGCAACATCGGCTACGGCGACGGTCACGTCGGCGACTCCTCCGACCGCAACGCTCTCTACACCTCCTCGCATCTGCGCTATATGCTGACCAACAAGGGAACCACGGTGATCGATCTTTCCGACAACACGATCACCGAATACTGACTCCTCCGCCGGAGGTGACACTGTACATGAGTTTTTTTACGAAAAACACTAAGATTTTCACCGGATTGCCGTCTTATTTCGTGAAAAAACAAAAGTAACCGCAAAATTAAGGAGGCCCCGGTGACGATTCCGGAAACGCAGCTCAGGACTGCTTTCGCCGACATGGTACGCGAAAAGCTGCCGTTGTACCGCTCGATCTCCGTCCGGATCGTCAACTCGCAGGCGGACGCCGACGATGCCGTGCAGTCCGCCCTGCTCAAGGGATGGAAAAAACGCGCCGCGTTTCGCGGCGACCTTGCCGCATTGTCCGGCTGGGTGGCGCGCATTGTGGTCACCGAAAGCTACGATCTGCTCCGGCGGCGGCGCAGCGACGGCAGAATAATGGCGCAGTTTGAACCGGACGACGGCGCAAACCCTTATGCCGACGACCTGAAAATGCTCGACGAGGCCATCGAAAAACTTCCGGAACTTTATCGGGAGACGGTTCATCTTGCGCTGCTTGGCCCGCTGAGCGCCGACGACGCCGCAAAAATGCTGGACTGCTCGGCCAACACCCTTTATCAGCGGATACACAAGGCCAAAAAACTGCTGAAACAACATTTGAGGAGCCGCAAAAATGACTGACAACGATCAACTTGACCGACTGCTGGCGCTCAAAAAAAACGTCAGGACGACTTTCGTGAACGACGCCGACCGCTTCATCGCGGATTTCTGGAAAAGAGCCGATGCCGAGACGCCGGCGATCCCGTTGTTCCGCCGCAAATGGCTGACCGCCGCCGCGCTGTTCGCCCTGTTCGCCGGAGCGGCGCTGCTGCTGCTGCCGCCGGGTGCCGGCCGCCAAACGCCCGAAGACCAGTTCCTGGAATTGAACGAAACCGTCCGGCTGTTCGGCGGCGACGCCGGAATTGTCTTTCTTGGCGGCGAACTGGTCACCGGAGAACGCTCCGGCCGCACAGCACCGGATAACCTCATCTCGGCGACCATCGAAAGCAACGGCAAATCCTGCGAACTGCTGATCGCCAGCGCCGACAACGACGCCGTAACGCTCGATTCGGCATTCGCCTCCGGGGAGATCGTGGTCTCGCGCTGCGACCGCGACACCATCGTGCTCGACATTGATGTAAAACTGGCCGACGACACCGCCATTCGCACCATCGTTCCGGTTTACTCGCGGGGCGGCCGCCACTATTCCGCAGCGGACAATTCATAATATGAAACTGTTAACTTCAATCGCCGTTTTTGCCGCCGCCGCGCTGTCCGCCGCCGCCGACATCGCCGACGCGCCGCCGGCCATCAACATCTGGTCGGGACGCGAAGTCGCCATTTCCGGCCGCGGACAATGGTCGCTCAACGCCGCGCACGGACGGGTCATCGCCGCCGGAACCGGCAAAATCGAACTTAACCTGCCGCCGCTTGAACCCGGCACAACCGTCAACGCCAAACTGCTGACCGACGGAATGACGGAACGCTCCGTCGTGATCCATTCGCCCCAACCGCTTTCGGCCGCGACGTTCGACACCGTCGATCTCGGAGAAATCCCCGCCGCTCAGCTCGTCCGCCTCGGCATGACGCGCCTCACGGAAAAGCCGGCGGCAATCCACGTCACCGAGCTTTGGCCGCGGGATTTTACGCCGGGATTGACGCTGGTGTTTCCGGAAAAGTTGGAGTTTCCATTTGAACTTGACAATTCGTGGAGCGAACTCCGGCTGTACCGCGCCGCCGTTCCCGGAACCATCGGGATCGCGCTCGAAAACAACGTTCAGAAAC
>JAEWSS010000274.1 GCA_023459755.1 Verrucomicrobiota bacterium
ATACGCCGCGGCTCAAGCCGGAATCGCCAAAACCATCCACCCGCACACCCTGCGCCACAGCTTCGCCACCCATCTGCTGGCCAACGGCGCCGATCTGCGGGTGATTCAGGAGCTGCTAGGGCACTCCGATATTGCCACCACTGAAATATACACCCACGTCGATACCGGCGGGCTGTTGGCGACCCATCACAAATTCCACCCGCGAAGCTGAAAAACACAAGGAGGACACCATGTATCAAGCAAATGAAAGCCGTTACGACTCGATGCAATACCGCCGCTGCGGAACCGACTCCGGGCTGAAACTTTCCGCCGTCTCGCTCGGCATGTGGCACAACTTCGGCAGCGTGGACGATTTTGAAAACGCCCGCGCGATGGCGCGCACCGCGTTCGATGCCGGCATCACCAATTTCGACCTTGCCAACAACTACGGCCCCGAACCCGGCTCGGCGGAAACCACTTTCGGAAAAATCCTGGCCGACGATTTCAAACCGTACCGCGACCAGATCACCGTCAGCAGCAAGGCCGGCTACCTGATGTGGCCGGGTCCGTTCGGCGACGGCGGTTCACGCAAGTACCTGATCGCCAGCTGCGACGCCAGTCTTAAACGGCTCGGACTCGACTATGTGGACATTTTCTACCACCACCGTCCCGACCCGGAAACCCCGGTTGAGGAATCAATGCTCGCCCTCGCCCAGATCGTCCGCAGCGGACGCGCCATTTACGCCGGCATCTCAAATTATCCGCCGGAGGCCGCGATCAAAGCACTGAACATACTTCGAGAGGAACGCATCCCCTGCGTGCTCGATCAGGTGCCGTTCAACATTCTCGACCGCCGCTACGAGGAAAACGGCCTGCTTCCGCTGCTGGCGGAACAGGGAATCGGCGGCATCATCTTTTCGCCGCTCGCACAGGGAGTGCTGACCGACCGCTATCGCAACGGCGTTCCGGACGATTCCCGCGCCGCCCGCAACGACGTTTTTTTCCATGACGCTACTCCGGAAGTCAAAAGCTGGGTGTTCAACTCCTCGAAAGTCACGCCGAAGCTGATTGAAACCACCGCAAAACTGCGCGACATCGCGGAAAAACGCGGGCAGACACTCGCGCAAATGGCGATCGCCTGGGTGCTCAGCCGTCCCGGAGTCACCAGCGCGCTGATCGGCGCCAGCCGTCCGGCGCATATCACCGACATTGTACAGTGTCTGGGCGACACCTCTTTTTCGCCGTTGGAAAATGAACTGATCGACGCGATTTACGATAACTGGAAGACTGCAAACTAAACAAACAATTCAGGAAAGAACTTTCTTATGCCGATTTTCTCCGCCGGAGGCGTGGTGACCTACAAAACCCGCCCGGCCGTAATAACCGCCGTCGCCGCCGACAAAATTGAGATCAGAACCGCATCGGGAGATGCCAAAAGCGTCCGCCCCAAGGATGTGGAGTTTCTGCACCGCGGCGACGGAACTCCCGCTCTGCCCGCAAACCAGCCGGACATGCCCGACCGCGGCGAACTCGCCGACCTGATGGAAGATGAGACTTTCTCTTTTTCCGACTTCACCGACCTCGCTTTCGGCGCCGACACCAAGGCCAATGCCTGCGCCGCCTACGAACTGCTGAGTGAAAATCTCTATTTCACCGGCAGCGTAAAAGACGGTGTAAAAGTGCGCGACAAACGGGAACTCGAAGCCATGCTGGAAAAGCTGTCGGAAAAAGAAGCGGCGCAGAAACAGCGCGCCGACTTTCTCGACCGCGTCCGCAACAACGCCCTGCTCCCGGATGACGCGCCTTTTCTGCGCGACGTTGAAATGGTCGCCCTCGGCGACACCGCAAACAGTAAAACCATGCGCGAACTCGATATCGAGGCGACTCCGGAAAAGGCTCAGCACCTGCTGCTGCGCGTCGGATACTGGAACGATTTCACCAACCCGTGGCCGCACCGCTTCGGAGTGGAACCGGACAACCCGGAACTGGAGCTTCCGCCAACCCCGGACGAACCGCGCACCGATCTGACCCCGCTTGTCGCATTCGCCATCGACGACGCCGACAGCCATGACCCGGACGACGCCATATCATTCGCCGACGGTCTGCTCTACGTCCATGTCGCCGACCCCGCCGCGGCGGTCGTCTCCGGCTCCGAACTCGACCGCGTTGCCGCCGGGCGCGGCAGCAATCTTTATATTCCGGAAACCACTTCGCACATGCTGCCGGAAGCGGCGACCGCCAGATTCGGCCTGGGGCTGAACCCCGAGTCGCCGGCCATCACCTTCGCAATCCGGATCGACGACGACGGCGAAGCCTCGCTTGAAAAAATGATGCTCTCCACCGTCCGGGTCACCCGCCTCACCTACGAAAACGCCGCGGAACACTGGGACGCCGCGCCGCTGGCCGACATCCGTCTGCTGCTCGACCGCTTCAAGAGACGCCGTGCCGCCGACGGCGCATTGTTCATTCAGCTTCCGGAAGTAAAAATTAAAGTCCGCGGCGAAGAGATCGAATTCACCCCGGTGCCGATCACTCCGGTGCGCGAACTGGTAGCCAACTCCATGCTCGCCGCCGGAAGCGCAGTGGCAAAATACGCGCTGGAACACGATATTCCTCTGCCGTTCGTGGTTCAGCCGCCGCCGGAAACCGACGAACGCGGCGACTCCCTGCCCGCCATGTTCAAACTCCGCCGCAACTGTCTGGCCAGCTCGATGAACACCACCGGCGGTCTGCATGCCGGACTGGGACTTTCCCCCTATGTCCGCGTCACCAGTCCGCTCCGGCGGTACTGCGATCTGCTGGCTCACCAGCAGCTGCGCCGCGTGATCAAAAATGAGCCGCCGTTCGATTTCGAATACATGGACGAACGCATCGCCGCCTCGCTCGAAGGTTCCGAGGCGCGCCGGAAACTCGAACGCCAGTGCAATGAATTCTGGACGCTGGTCTATCTGAAACGCCACCCGGAAAGCGAATTTGAAGCCGTACTGGTCTTTGAAGAAGGCGACCGCCGCATCTTCCTGATCCCGGAACTCGCCTACGAGTACAAGACCCGTTACGCCGGCAAGGTTAAACTCGGCCAGACCGCCACCTTGAAACTGATCGCCGCCGATCCCGCCGCACTGACCGCCCGGTTCAATCTGGTTTAGCTCCGGCCAAACAAACCGTCCGCACCGGATTCAATCCGGTGCGGATGCCGACAGTGGAAGCGCGCGGCGGCGGAATATTTATTGGCCGATTCCGGCAAACCAGCCGGCAAACAGTATTGTCCGGTCTGCCTTGTCGTACAAAAACCACAGGAACGGCCGGTCGGCAGTGAACGATTTTTCCGGCAAAGGCGGCGGCATACTCATTGCGCTGACCATGCCGCCGGTAACGCTGGCCGCCTCAACACCGGTCAACCCGAAGTCAAAATAATTTTTCTGCCGGATCATGCCGATCTCCAGCGGCAGACGCGACTCGGCCATCGGCACAAGGCAGCCGAAGTCGGTCATGCCGAGCCGCCGCAGCATCGCCAGGCAGTCCACCGTATTCTCCACCTTGAACCGGGGAACCGTCGCCGTAACCATGCAGGGCTGCGCCGCCATACCGAGCTGGGTAAATTCCCCGCCGTTCAATTCCCCGATCAAAGCGTCGGCCGTCATCGCCGTCCTGGGCAGAACCAGAACGCAGACAAGCGGCGAACCGGTAAAATCAAGTTCGAGATAACTCCATGCGTCGTTTTCAGCATATTGGCGCCGCGCCCGCCCGGTCATGAACGGAATGTTCACCGCCGCGCCGCCGGGAACGGCGGCAAACGACCGCTCGCCGCAGTCTTCAAACGGAACCGTCCAGCCGTCCCGGAAATAAAGCGATGAAATAAAGATTGCAAACGACAATTCGCTGATGTCGTCCGGAGTGACGATCGAGTCGATCAGTCCGCGCGTGGCGGAGCGGCACCAGCCGTTGATCCGCTCGCACGATCCGGAAACATCGGAGAAGTCGACCGGCGCCACCTCCACCTCCGGCCAACCGGCCAGAAGTTTCAGGAAATCCGGACGGAATTTAGCACGTTCGCCGTCGGCCATCACCGCCGCCGCAAACGCCAGACTGCCGCGACAGCGTTCCAGCAAATCGCGATCGGCTCCGGCCACCGCCGCAATCGCCTTGGCCGGATCGCCGGAAAAATTGAATGTCGCGGCCAGCTGCTCATGCGTCGCCCCGCCGGAACCGCCGTAGATCATCGCCATGTTCTGCACCAGCGTCAGCGGCGACACACAACCGGACGGCGCACTGTGTTCGGTCGCCTTGAGCATCCGCAGCGCCAAATCAATCCCGGCGGACGGCACGGCGACCGGCGTCGAATTCAACCCGGCGCCGCCGACTCCGCAATCCTTTTCAACCGCGTCAAGTTCCGGCGCGTTGCCGGGCAGAAGCCGCACAACCGCGACCGCCGCGGCGACAACCGCCGCCATCGCGCCGAACCAGCAAAGTTTACGATGCTTGTTCATTTACTCTTTCCCGCCTTCGTTGTCTCTGTTTTTTATCCCGAACGGCACATGCACCGACGGTGTGTAACGGCTCGACGCGTCCAGATGCGGATGCCGTTGATCGTCAAAGAAAATATGCGGCCGCAGTATTTCCAGCACCCGCCCCTTGTCCACACCGCCGAGGAAAAAAGCCTCGTCCACGACAATGTTCCAGCCGCGCAGAGTGGTCGCCACCCGACGGTGCGCCGGCGCGCTCCGGGCGGTGACAATTGCGGTGCGCAGATAACGCCGATATTTGGAGTCGGACTTTTCCCGTTCGTCCTCAAGTTCCCGCAGACGGCCGAGATTGCGGAAAAATCCGGCAATCGGCCCCGGCGGCATCGGGATCGCACCGTTGGCCTTCTCGCTGGCGTGAAAAGCGGACAACCCGTCACGGGCGTTTACCACCTCGGCAGAATCGTCCGCCAGCACGCCGTCGAAGTCGAACGCCACCCGCAGACCGTAGTCGTCCGGTTCGTCGTCGGACGCGGACTCCACCACCTGCCCGGCCGCCAGTCCTGCCTCAACCGCCCGGCGAACGTCATCCGGATTGCCGGACAGAAACAGACTGACATTGTAGGCCGGAATATATTTGAACGGCGAATCCCCGGTGGTGAAGGCCGCCCGGCTGATGTTCAGCCCATAATGTTCGATTGAATTGAAGACGCGCATCCCGGTATCCGGGTCGTTGTGCGAGAGCAGAACCACCTCAACCGGGTCCAGCTCGGGAAACATTTTATTGAACCCGAGCAAACGCTCCACAAACGGGAACGCCACGCCGCGGCCGCACGGCTCGTCCTGATGCTTCCGCTGATATTCGCGGTAGGCGGCCAACCCGTTGAGCCGGAACACCGCGTCGGCGCCGGCCAGATCGAACAGCGCGCTCGACGCCACGCCGACCACCAGTTTTTCTTCGATCGGAAACGCCATTTTATCAAGCCATCGGCACTCCGAGCACAATCAGGTCGCGCCGGAATTTATCGGCGTCAAACACCTCGCCGGGCCGCCACTTGCCGTTGTATTCCAACGTCGGCACAACCCAGTCGTCACCGCCGTTGATCCGGGTAATCAGATTGACCACCTCAAGCGGCTGATCGTCCATCTCGTAATATTCAAACGGGATGTTGTTTTTTTTCAGCCATTCCACCGCCTGCAGGCAGTGCGGACACGCATACCAGCCGTAGACCTTCAGCATTTTCCCGACCCTCCTTGAACAGGGCATTAACGACAACGGCGCGACGACGAAAAAATCCCTTTTTTCCGCACATTATCCGCACCGCCATTGCATTTTTCCACTTTACACCACATATTATAGCACGAAATCCACCGTTTAAAACCCGGACCGGAAAATATGGTTAAAAATCTTTGGAAAAAAATCGACAAATACAATCTCGCTGAAAACTTTATCAACCCCGAAGCGCTCCGCTCGCTTGCGCGCGGACTCACCGGACGCCCTTCCGATATTTTCATTCCAGCCGAACCGCCGGACTCAGGAGAAACCACCGTACTGGTTCACGGCCTGTTCCAT
>JAEWSS010000275.1 GCA_023459755.1 Verrucomicrobiota bacterium
CGGCGGCGAAAAATATTGTCCGGAGACGGACGGAAATATATGGTTTTCTCGGCATGATGTTTCCCTTTCAGAATCAAAAATAGCCGGAATGGTTTTTTTTTCAATCTTAAGATGCAAAAAAATTGGAAAACTCTGTTCGTCATGATAAAGTAATGCCATGAACAAAAAAATGTGGACAACTTTGATGTCGTCATTGTGTATCTTCTCCGGCTGTCAGGAGATGATGCCGATCGGCAGCTACGACTCGCAGCAGACCTTCCGGGACTCGCTGAACTTCGGTGTATTCTCCGAATTCGCCCATTACGAAGGTCCGGCGCGCCGCCCGGTCATAATTGTCCATGGTCTGCTTGGCGCCAAACTGCGCGACAAGCGTACCGACAAGATCGTGTGGGGAGAGTTTTCCCGCTCCGGGTTTGACGACGAGTTTTTCCGCACGATTTCCCATCCGATGAAATACGGCAGCCGCCTTTCGGCGATTACCGACGGAGTGGTTCCCGCCGGCGTGATGCTGTTCGCCGAGATCAAGTTCTTCGGCATGACCTTTGAACAGGCCGGTTACGCCGGGTTGATCGACATTTTGAAGTCGGCCGGTTATGCGCTTGAGGGGCACGAAGCCGAGGCGGGGAAACATTATCCAACGCTGTTTCTGTTCGCTTACGACTGGCGCCGCGACCCGGTGGAAAACGCCGCCCGGCTCGATGCGTTCATCCGGATCAAACGCGCCCAGCTTCGCGGCTATTACGCCAGAAACTTCAATTTGCGCGATTATGACGTCAAGTTCGATCTGATCGCCCATTCAATGGGCGGTCTGGTCACCAGATATTACCTGATGTACGGCGGGAAAGACCTGCCGGAAGACGGTTCAATCCCAAATCCGGACTGGGCGGGCGCGCGATTTGTAGACCGGGTCGCCATTGTCGGCACGCCCAACTCCGGGTATCTGGACACGGTGCTGGAGATGTCGGACGGTTTGAAGCTCAACCCGGCGGCGCCGCCGATTCCTCCGGCGGTGGTTGCCACCATGCCGAGCTATTATGCGATGCTTCCGGGGTCGCCGGTCGGCGGTGAGGTCCGCAATTATCTGGGGGCGCCGCTGGACCTTTACGATCCGGCGGTGTGGGAAAGCATGCACTGGGGGCTTGCCGACCCGGATGAAATGCCGACGCTTCGAATACTGCTGCCCAATGCCGCGGACGATGCCGAGCGGCGCGAAATCGCGCTTGAACATATGCGGAAGTGTCTGAAGCGCGCCAAGCAGTTGGCGCAGGCTCTGGCGGTGGACGAGACGCCGCCGGATGCGATCACTCTGGGACTGTTTGCCGGTGACGCGGTTCCGACCAGCAAGGTGGCCGAAGCCGATCGTTCCGGCAACCTGAAGGTGACGGCGTACGACGCCGGCGACGGCAAGGTTCTGGGGTCAAGCGCCCGATACGACCGTTTTTATGGCGACGGCTGGCGGCGGCAGTACGACTCTCCGATCAAATGGGACTCGATGACCTATATTCCGGCGGCGCATATGGGAATTACCAAAAGTACGAACTTTGCATCGAATCTGTTGGGTTTTCTGCTGTTGACGCCGCCGGAGCAGCGTCAGGATTTCCAATCTTTGCCGTCCGGCAAATAGATTTTTCACGCTAAATCAAACTGATACCGCGCACGCACTCCGCATTGTTGTTGTTCTGGGGGGGCGGTCAGCGTGTTTTATCCGGAAAAGGCATATTGGCGGAATTGTCATTTCCGGCATTGTCGTTGTTGTTGTCGTCGTCGTCGTCATCCGGGGCGATGAACTCGCCGGTCTGAAGCGCAACGAGTTTTTCCTGAAGTTTTCTGGACAGTCGGCTCAATGCGGACTGAAGGTTGCGTTTGCGCGCCAGTCGCTTTGCCGCGGCGGCCAGCCCGGCGGAAACGGTGGCGTGATCCGGCCGGTCGGCGGCGCGGGGAGCCAGCATTGCTTCAATCAGAGTGAACAGCGCGTCGTCCGAGAGTTCGCACCGTCCCTTCAGCCGCGGCACCGGATTGCGGCGTTGTCTGGTCACCAGTTCAAGCTCGCTCAAGCCGGCGATATTGCCCATCGGGTGGCGATTGGTCAGCATCACATAGAGCAGGACGCCCAAACTGTAAATGTCGCCGGACGGGGTCATTTCAAAGTCGAGCAGACGTTCCGGCGGGAAGAAAGCGTATTCGTCCGGCGGCGCCGGCAGTCCGGCTTCCTCCGGAGGGCGGAAGTTCAAAAGTTTCAGCACTCCGTCGTCGTTGAACAGCAGATGGGAGGGCGATACTCCGCCGTGCGCCACATTGTAGGAGGCGGCGGCGGCCAGCAGCGAGGCGGTTTCGGACAGCGCGCTCAAAAGGAGCAGGGCGTCGGTGCGCGAATCTGGGTCGTCGGCGGCGCGAAGCGGACCGCCGCGCAAGAGTTCGCAGACTTTGAAGTCGCGGTTTTCGAGCCGGCAGGTGCGGTATATTTCGACCACGTCGGGATGGTCGAGCTGGGCCTGGATTTGACTGTCGTAATACAGGCGGCGGCGCCAGACCGCCGACTTTTCGGGGTCGTTGCGGTCGACTTTGACGATTTTCAGCAGGATTTCGCGGTCGAGCAGCGGGTCGAGTGCGCTGTACAGCCGGGCGCTGCCGGAGTCGCAGATGCGCTTCAGCAGCCAGTAGTCGCCGAAAATCTTGGGAACCACCAGCGGCGCGCCGCAGTGCGGGCAGGCAAAACGGGTGAACGGAGCCACGCCTTCGACGTTGAAGCGTTGACCGCAGGCGCGGCAGGAGTTGCGGAAAACCGAGTCCGGCCGGGCAATATCGCCGGGGGGCAGAATCAGCGGAGCGTCATTGTTGTCATCCATCTACTCATCTCCAGTGCCGGCTGAAAAGCAGCGGCAAAAGTATGCGGTTGTCAGACGTAGAACGTCGGCAGCGGGTCGTCCTGTCTGGCGACGTCGAACAATATATCATCGCGGCCGAGTTCATGCAAGGCGCCGCGGCCGAGTTTTTCGACTATATCGTAGCGGTTGCATTCGCGCGAAACATGGGTGAACACCAGATGCCGGGTGCGTTCGCCGAGCAGTTCGGGAAGCGCATTGACCGTGTCGAGGTTGTTCAGGTGGCCGACCTGACCCATGATTCGTCGTTTCAGTTCAAACGGACGGGCGGAGTCGCGCAGCATGGCAAGGTCGTAGTTGGATTCGATCAGCAGCGCGTCGCAGTCATTCAGCTTTTCGGCGGCGGCGCGCGACACGCAGCCGAGGTCGGTTGCAATGCCGATTCTCCGGCCGTTGCCGGAGATTACGAAGCCGACCGGTTCCACCGCGTCGTGGTGAACCGGAAAGCCGCAGATCGAGAAGCCGCACAGCAGAAAATCGTCTCCCGGCGAAAACAGTTTGAGCTTCGCCGGCAGTTTTCCGCGGCAGCGCAGATAGTCGGCGGTGCGCGGCGCGATGCACAGCGGAATGTTCAGTTCGTCGCAGAAAACCCGTGCTCCCTTGATATGGTCGTCGTGTTCGTGGGTGATCAGCACGGCGTGTATGGTGGTTGGGTCGATGGCGCACAATTCAAGCCGCCGCAGCAGCTCGCGCCGGGTGAATCCGGCGTCGATCAGCAAATTCAGACCGCCGCATCCGACCACAAACGCATTTCCCTTGCTTCCAGAACCCAAAACTGCAATGTTGAATTTTTCCATGATAATAAATAAAGTAATCCCGGAAAGCTGTTTTGGCAAGTTGAAACCGATTTTTTCAGGTGTTATATTACATGCAAGGACACGGCGGACGCAGCGGAGGATGGTAAAAAAATGAGTCAGGAAAACGGTTTTGGCCTGCAGCAGCGGGCGGAGCAGGAACTTGTTCTGTCGCCGCAGCAGCGTCAGGCTCTGGAGTTTCTTCAGGTGCCGACGGTCGAACTTCAGGCAAAAATCAACGCCGCGCTTGAACAGAATCCGATGCTTGAACTCGACGACGGGCGCGAACTTGCCTCCGGCGACCTGCTTGGAAATGCCTTTGAACAGGAGAACGCCAGCGCCGCCGGTGAACTGGACGAGGAGGAACGCGACCGCATGTTCCTGGCCGACAACGACCGCTGGCGCGACAATCTGGACTCCTATCTTCCCGATGCCGACTCCGGCGAATCGGCCGAGCGCGCCCGCAAACGCGATTTTGCAATTGGCAATATGACTCGTCCGCCTTCCGCGCAGACGGCGCTGCTTGAACAGCTTTCCCTATCCGACGCCGACGAGGAACTGCGCTCCGCCGCCGCCGAAGTCATCGGCAATCTCGACGCCAACGGCTTTCTTACCGCCACCGACCGGGAGATCGCCGACGGCGCCCGGGTGGACGAAACCACCGCCCGGCGCGCGGTCGATCTGGTGCGGACGTTCGAACCGGCCGGCATCGCCGCCCGGACGCTTCCGGAAGCACTGCTGATTCAGCTTGACCGCCGCGGCGAAGACGATCCGGTTCTGATCGACATCGTGAAACGCCATCTGGACGATGTCGCGCACAATCAACTTCCCCGGATCGCCCGTCATTTCCGGCTCAGTCTCGACGAACTCAAGCAAAAGCTGGCCGTGCTGCGCACATTGTCGTGGCGGCCCGGCGCGGTGTTGGACGGCGGCGAGGCGGAGGTGCTGATTCCGGAATTTCTGGTGCGCAACATCAACGGCACATTGACGGTGCTGGACAACCCCGGCGCAACTCCGAGACTTTATGTGTCCGATACTTACAACGCCCTGCTTGAGGCTCCCGACACGCCGGCGGACGCCAAAAAATTTCTGAAGGAGAAAAAACAGGAGGCCGATCAGCTGATCCGCTGTCTTTCCATGCGCGAAACCACACTGCGCCGGATCACCGAGCTTCTGGTTTCCGAACAATATGATTTCTTTTTGCGCGGTCCCGCCGCCCTGCGTCCGTTGACCATGGCGCGGATCGCCGATAAGATCGACCGCGACGAATCCACCGTCAGCCGCGCCCTTTCCGGCAAATATATCGGCACTCCGTTCGGCGTTTTCGAGTATAAATATTTCTTTTCCGGCGGCTATACCGACGCCGGTTCCGGCGAACAGCTCGCCGCCAACAGCGTGCGCGAACGCATCCGTTCCATCATTGCCGCCGAGGACGGCGCGAAACCGCTGTCCGACGACAAAATATCGCAGATGCTCGCTTCCGACGGTATCGCCGTCGCCCGGCGCACCGTTGCAAAATACCGCGAACAACTCGGCATCCTGACCAGCAACCTCAGAAAAAAATATTGAAAATGACTCAAAATCGAAAAAACGCTCTTCTGCTCGCATTCGCCTGCGCATTCATTGTGCTTTTTACATTTTTTTACCGCGGCGGCATCGCCGAACGCGAACTCGACCGCGCCGCAACGGTCACCGGCTGCGACTTTATCCCGTTTACCATCGAAAGCGGCGTGATCTACGGTCATGTCCGCAAACTGGCCGACGGAAAAACCATTGAACCTCCGCCCGGCGGCGGCGGAAAATCGGCCGAGGAAATCATGTCGCTCGGCATGGAACGCTTTCTTGCCGCCGGAATCCGGCTGAAACGGCTGTTTACCGGAGTGGATGCGCCGTCGCCGTGGGAGGACGCTCCGGGTGAAACCGGATTCATGCGGGCGCAGAACCTGCTCTGGATGTCGCTGCTGCCGTTAACCGTGTTTCTGATCCTGCTGGCTTCCGGCTGTCCGTGGCCGCTGGCAATGGGCGGAGCGCTGCTGGAGGCGGTGTCGTCGGGCGCCATGGCCCGCTATACCGGCGAGGATCTGGTGAAGGGCAACTTCGGGTTTCCGCTGTTGGCGATGGCGTTGTTCTGTCAGATCTATTATCTGCGGTCTCCCGGTCGGCTCAAGCTGGCGGCGGCCGCGCTGTTCACCTACTTCGCGGCGGCGAACTGGGATGCGACCCAGCTCTTTTTCGGTTTCTGGGCGGCGGTGGAGCTTGGCCGGCTGATGTTCGGCGGTGCGCCGGGCGGTCGCGTCCGCGCCGTCTCCTACGCCGCGATTCTGGCCGGACTGCTGGCGGCGGCCTGTTTTTCTCCCTATGCCCGCGCCCATTCGCTGGCGGCTTCGCCGGTGGTCTGGGTGGTGCTGCCGTGCGCGATCGCATTCAATCTCCGGCGTCCGGAAAAGCTGCGGTGGCGTCTGGCGGCGCCTTTGGTTCTGGCGGCGGCGTGGTTCGGAATCGTCCACGGCGGCGGCTATGTGGAAAACTACAACCATTTTTCGGCGCTGCTGGCGGCGAAGATCCGGTTCCTGAATCAACGGCCGGAGGACCCGTCGCTTCTGACGTTCCCGCAGCGCTACTTGTGGACGCCGGCTTTACAGTCGTCGAGCTGGCGCGACATGCGGATGATGTTTCCGGTCGCGTTGCCGCTGACCGTGCTGCTGGCGGCGTTTACCGCAATTCGCCGCCGTGCGTTTTCCGGCTGGAATTTTGCGGCGATGCTGGCGGTCTATTTTCTGATGTTCATACTTTTTTACCGGTTCAGCGTGTTCGCCGCCTACTTCATGGCGCTGACTCTGCCGCTGGTTCTGGCGGTGTTCTGGCGCGGCGGGTCGCTCAAACTGCGCGGTTGTCTGCTGATACTGCTGTTTGCAGCGGTGATCTGGGATGGGGCGGCGCGCTTCAGTTTGCGCCGCAGCTGGAATCCGGCGCTTGGAACCGTGGCCGCGCTGGTTGAGTATTTGCGG
>JAEWSS010000276.1 GCA_023459755.1 Verrucomicrobiota bacterium
GATTGTGGCAATGAATAAGCTCGTATCCTCCGCTTTTCAACCGCCGCTCCATGCCGAAACAAAACGGATTTCCACCCTTTTTGTCCAACGCCAGCTTCCTGGCCGCGCTCAACGGAAAATACGGATAAAAATATTTGAACCGCCGGATCGTCAATCCGTCAATCGACTCCAAAGCCGCGCCGCCCAGCGCGGACGTCGCCAGTATCTCCACATCGCAGTCCCGCCGAGCCAATTCGCGCGCAGAATTCCACACCACCGTTTCGGTGCCGCCCCATTCGCTGAAATTGAGCCGTCTGACCACCTGCGCCGTTCTCATTTTCTGCACTCCTTCGCCGCACCGCGCCGCGCGCCGCGCCAGAATTCAAACCGCTGAACAATCCGATAACACACACCGCGGGGCAGATCGCAAAGCCGGCCGTTCCGAAAAATATAAGCCATGTCACGCAAAAGTTCAACTCCGAGACTCAACAGAAAACCGGAAAAACCACGCGCACCGCCAAAAATAACGCCGTCCGCCAATCCCTCGCTGTAAAAACGTCTGCTGACCTCGCGCAGTGTATAGTTGTGTGAATGCTCCACCGCCGCGCCCGGAACATAGACGATTCCAAGTCCACTGCGTTTCAGCCGCCACGACCACTCCACGTCCTCCGAATACTGCATGGCCGGGTCGAACGGATTCGCAACCAGCGTCCCGCGCCTCGCCGCCGAAGACACCAGCGAGAAAAAATGCCGCCAGGAGGCCGAGACCGCGCCGTCACCGAAAGCCCGTTCGTAGTCCTTGCGAACCAGAACGTCGGCATTGCTCCGGCAGAGCTGATTCCCGAACACCGCGCCCACCGCCGGCGACGACAACGGCGCAACAAGTTTCCGCAGATAATCCGACGACAGCGGCACCGCGTCGGAATTGTTGAACACCACAATGTCGCCGGAGCACTCCGCGACCGCCCGGTTCAGCACCCGCGCCGGATTGTACGGCAGACCGTCCGGCGGAAATACCCGCACGCCGGGAAACGACCGGATGATCTCCAAGGTTCCGTCCGTGGACGAATCGTCAAAACTCAATATCTCGAAATCGGGACAATCCTGAGTTGTCAGCGCCTCCAGCGTCCGCCGTATCACCCCGGCGTCATTGTGCGATCGAACCACCACCGAAATCATGCCCGGACCCTCCGCAATTTCAACATTTTGCCCATCCCCATGCGCCAAAGCCGCCTCCGTTCTTCGGCAACGTCCGCAGCCGCCCCGACAATCCGCAATGCGCCGGTTCCGGGATACAGAAAAAACCGGCGGTTCGGCAATATGCACGGAACAATCCGATTTCCAGTTGCAACATTGTCGGTCAACATGCGGCGACGGATTACGGTTCCGGTGTTTTCCATGTTTCAGCGCTTCTCCGCAAGCTCAGCCGCGGCCAGTTTCATCAGCGTGAAAAAACCGGCGATCCCGGAGGGAACAAGCGGTGGAGCGGAGGTGGAAAGCAGGCTGGCTTCGGAGTCTTTGTCCAGCGGAGAATAACCGTGCATGCCGGGAATCGGTTTGTCGCCCATATCGCCGGGAACCAGCTGGACTCCGGCGTCGAGCAGAAATATTTCGTCGCCGTATTTTCCGTCCGGGAAATCGACCTCGAAGCCGCGTTTTTCATCGGCGGAAAGCCAATGTCCGGAGGCGTCCTTGACCGCGTTCATCAGAACGTCGCGGAACTCCGGCTTCAATATCCATATTCTAAGCATGGTGGAGTCGTAACATGCGGCGTAGTCGCGCCCGAACTTAAGGTTGAGCGCCTCGATTTTTGAGCGAAGATCGACCGAACCGGTCAGCGGCGTCATCCCGTGATCGGAGAACACCGTCAGCGTCCAGTCATCATAATTTGCGGCGGCGGCCTTGAGCAGACGCCGCACCCGATCGGCGAAACGATCAAGTTCGGCGGCCACGAACTTGGGATCGCCGACATGGAAATGCAGCATGCCGTCCAGCCCGGCGGTGTAGACGAACAGAAACTCCACGCTCCCGGCGGACAGCAGATTTTCCGCCTCGGAAAGATTGAAATCGTCGCCGCGGCGCCAGTCGGAAACATTATATTTCAGGCCGGTGGCGTCCAGCATGTCGCGCAGATTTGCGACCTTGCCCAGTCCGCCCGGGGCGAAAATATCGGTTTTTTCGCAATAGTCGAACAACGGCAGGCGATCGTACGGAACCTTATACAAATTGAAATATCCGGTGAACCCGAATATCCGCTTCAGGAAATTTCCGATCCGGCGGCGGATGCGGTGATTGTCGAAAATCCGCGACGGATGAAGCAGAAAGTGGCAGTACCGGAATATCTTGAACGGCGAACGCCCGGCGCGATCCAGAAAGAAAAAGCTGAAATGACCGTGCGCGGTCGGCGGAGCGCCTGAAAGTATGGTCGGAACCGCCGTGGAGGAATAACCGAACTGCGTCCTTACCGGATAGCGAAAACCAAGTTCGTTTTCCATGAAGTGATAACGGTTGACAATCTCCCAGCCGAGCGCGTCGCTGAATAAAAAAACTTTTACCGACCTGCCCACAAACGGCCTCCCTTCCCTTGTACGATGCAAATAATATACGACGACTTGATCCAAAATCAAGCCCGGCCATTGACAAAGCAAATAATCCGTGTTATATTTCTGCCATAATTTAAAGTTTTGCGGGGTTTGCTTATGGCCGAAAAAATTAAAGTTCTGGCGGTGGACGACGAAAAGTTCAACCTGATGCTGCTCAAGGGATGTCTGAAGTCCGACACCTACGACATAACCGGCTGCACCAACGCGGTCGATGCGCTTCAGGAATTCAAGAAACAGTTCTTCGACGTGATTCTGCTGGATGTCCTGATGCCGGGCATCGACGGTTTTGAATTGCGGAAGCTGATCCGGCAGCTGGACGCCGAACGTCCGATAATTTTTCTTACCGCACTGGTGGACGACATCAACACCACCATGCTGAACCAGATTTCGTGGGACTCCTACACATATTATATGAACAAATCGTTCAGCAAAAAACTGCTGAGCAGCAAGATACAACAGGCGGTCGGCGTCTACCGCGGCCGCAAGATGGTGGCAGACTATTATCATAAGCTGGAAGACGAAATGGGGCTGGCCGGCGACATCCAGCGCATCCTGCTGCCAAACTGGTGCGAGCTTTACGATACCGCCATGCTCTGCTCGTATTATGCGCCGTGCAGCAAGGTGTCCGGTGACTTGTTCGACTTTTTCCCGATTTCACCCGGTCGCTACATGCTGTTTCTGGGCGACATCGCCGGCCACGGCATGCAGGCCGCGCTGTACATGGCCGCGGTTCAAAGCTACGTCAAGGCAGCCGCCGCCCGCGGCGCGACAAAGCCGCACGAACTGCTTAATAAACTCAACGACTTTTTTTGCGAAGAACTCGGCTCCGGCACCTATATGACCTGTCTGTCCGCGGTATTTGACTTCAACGACAACACGGTGACGGTTCAATCCGCCGGACATCCCGGTCTGCTCGGGTGCCGGCGCGGCGGCGACGACGTCGTCATACTGGGAGACAACGAACGCGGCGGCCTGCCGATCGGCTGGTTTGCCACCTCTAAGTATCTGGAGGAGGACACCTCGGTTCACAGCATCAGTGACGACACCGTGATCCTCGGCTATACCGACGGCATCCTCGATGTCTGCGACCGCGACAAACAAACCATGGATGAAAGCGAATTTTTATCAATTATCGGCGCGTTGTCCGCTTCGTCCGATGCCGCGACCATGCCGTACCGGCTGCGCACCGCGCTTGGTCAGATGGGGTACGATCAGAGTCCGGACGACATCTGCATTGTGGCGATCCAGAAAATTCCGAAGTCGCACCCGCGCGACCTCAGCCGGATCATCCAGCCCAAACTGCCGAATGTCAGTGAAACCGCAATAGAGTTCTCCGGGCTGCTTCAGCGCCACGGCGGTTCGCTGGAATTGACGACCCGGGTGGAGCTGCTGATCAGCGAATATCTGAACAACGTAATTATTCACGGTTCGGAGGGCAACAGCAAAAACCGACAGCCGATCTATATTGCAATGCATGTGGACGATGACAAACTCTCGCTTCGCGGTCTGGATCGCGGCAAAAGCTGGAACCTTGAAGGCGATACCGGCGATCAGAACGCCGAGCAGCTCAACATTCCCACCTCCGGCCGCGGCATCCAGATCATCAAGGACATCACCGACCATGTGACCCACTCAAATTATTGCGGATTGAACGAAACCGTCTTTTTCATAAATACAAAAGAAGAAAAGGCTACCCCGAAAGGATAGATCATGAAGGACGTCATTATCGGATATATGAAAGAAATGCTCGAAATGTCCGACGAGGATTCCACCGAGCTTTTCGACGTTTACATGGAAACATTGAATGAACACTGCACCGGACTCGACGCCGCGGTCAAAGCGGCGGATTACGCCGAGATCCGCCGTTTGACCCATTCGCTGACCGGGTGTTCAGGAAACGTCGGGGCGGAAGATATCGTCGAAGTCGTCCGCGAAATCAACGCGGCGGCGAAAGCGGCCAATCAGACCGCCGCCGTCAACGGACTCCGCCGGCTCGTCGCGCTCCGCGACCAGCTCGCAGCGGAATAAAAAGCCCCCCGACAATGCAGTACAGTTACAACAATGATCCAAGAGTGGAGCAGACACTCGCAGACGCACTCGCCGGAATTGCCGGTGAAATCGCCGCGTCTCCGCTCCGCACCCGGATTCAGGCGGCGGTTCTCTGCGGCGGCTACGGCCGCGGCGAAGGCGGCGCCACACCGGACGGTCGACTTTACAACGATCTCGATTTTTTCGTTGTAACTTCAAATGAAAAAGACGGCGCGCTGGCCGAATTTCTGAACGGCATCGCCCGACATCGGAAAAACGAACTTGGCATCGACGTCGATTTCACCCTTTCCTCGCCGCAGCGG
>JAEWSS010000277.1 GCA_023459755.1 Verrucomicrobiota bacterium
CGCTGTGGGTGTCACTGGAACCGACAATCGGCGGACGTTCGTCCGCACCGCCGATTCCGGCCGGAGCCGTGCCGTCCTCCGCCGCCTCGAAAAATTCAATATGGCGCTCGGTGGCGTCCAGACCGGACGAAGCAAGATCGCCGTACCAGAAATCATTGAGCTTCACGCCAAATTCGGTCGGATGATTCCACTGCACGACGGCGTTCTGTTTTTTCACCTCGGCCAGCACGTCCCCGAACGCCAGATACGGACTGATGCAGGCGGTCAACGGATAGGCGTTGAGGTGATAATAACCCGAAGTGATTTCCTCGCCGGGAACCAGCTGAAACCCGAATCCGGCCGCGTCCAGCAGTTTCTTTGTGCGAAGCGCCCCTTCGACCACATTGTGATCGGAAACCACCAGCAGATCGCAGCCGTTGAACACCGACTCGACCACCAGACCAAGCGGAGTGGACACTCCGTCCGACCACCGGGTGTGGGCATGAACGTCACCAACCCGGAGTTCACGCAAGACGTCCGCGCCGGCCGCCTTGACCGCCGGATAATGTTTTTCCACCCGCGCAATCTGCTTCAGCCGAAACCGTTCGGCAAATTTTGCGTCGAGCGGCTTTCCGCTGAGCAGCGCCGCCGCGAATTCCGTATCGTCGCCGTCCACGGTCCAGAGTTCGCAGCCGCGCCGCATCACCGTGAACCGCAGGAACGTTCCGGTGCCCGAAACGAGCAGTTCACGATACATCTCTTCCGGCGCCCGGCCGACGGCAACATAAACCGGGGCTTCGACCGCGGCTCCGGGCTCCAGAGTTTCGTTGAACACCTTGACAAACGCATCCGGCGCGCCGGGGAATACCATCGCCTGCCGCGCACCGAGCCGATATGCCTGTTCCGGGGTCATCCGATAGGCGACTCCCGGCTCCAGCGCGGAGATCAGCAGCACCGAACGTTCCGGCTGATAGTCGCCGGGCATTTCGCTCCAGCACTGAAGACCGGTCCACACGCCGGCAGCGTCGGCGCCGGCGATCTCCGTTTCATCGACCTCGGCCAGCACCGCCCGTTTTGCCATCGCCGCGGCGGCCTCCTCCGGCGTGTCGAATCGTTCGACCTCAGCCCGCCCCAGCGGCAGATTGCCGGAACGCAGGATCACCATGGCACGGTCGCATTGGGCGCCGCGCCGGAAAGAAACGGTAAGACGGTTCTTAAAGCCCCGCGCCAGATCAAGCAGATGCAGCAGACTGTCGGACGCACTTTCCGGCAGCGGACGATCTTCCAGCAGTGCGATCCGGGCGGCCAGTTCACGACCGGCCAGTTCAGCCCGGATTCCGTCCGGAGCCGACTTCAGATATTCGATGCCGGAAAGCAGCTCAAACTGCCAGACCGCCCGTTCGGGATCACGCGCCGCCAGCTTGGCAAAATCGGTTTTCCGCAAGATGTCGGCGGCGGTGCGAGCCAGCGTAACCCGGCGGGTCAGGCGGCCGGCCGGTTCGTCGTTGCGGAACGCCTTGAAAACCACATCGAAGGTGCCGTCGGGATGTCCGTCCGGAAACGCGACGGCGATCAGGCCGCACGGTGACGGCGAAACGGTTGTCCGGCCGCCTATTTCGACCTCGACGCGGTCATAATCGGAATTCGGCAGTTCCACGGTCGCCGTTCCGTCCAGCGACCACGAACGGGCGATAACCTGCCAATAGCCGTTCAGATTGGAGTCGGCGGACATCTTGCGCTCGGCGGTAAGTTCAATCGGAATATACGATGAAAAATCGCGGCTCAAGCCGATCGCGCCGTTAATCGTCATATAACGCGGCTGAACGGCGGAGCCGTCACGCGGGTCGCGATCGTCAACCATCAGCTGAAACGCCGGAACCATACCGGCGGTCCAGCGGTCGAACCCGAAAATCCGCGGCGGAATTCCGACCTCAAGCTCATAGCCGCCGGGAATGCGGCGGCCGGACAACCGCGGCCTGGCGGCGAGGTCCGGAGCATTGTCCGGAAGCGACATCCGGATTTTACCATTCTCGTCCGGTGCGGACACAATCAGTTGAAGTTGGCGGCGGGTGGAGCCATCCGGACCAAGCAGAAAAATTTCGACCGCGTCATGAAAAAACAACAGCCGGTCATCGGCGGTATTGGCCACATTGTCATCGGTAACGGTAACCTGAAACGAGAGTTCGTTTTCATTCCATCCGCCGCGAATCCGGGCGGAAAGATCATTCGGCCCCAGCCATTCTCCGCCGCCCAGCCGATGTACGGCCGAGGCCGAGTCCATCACAATTTCCGGCAGACCGTCATAGCCGCCGTCGGCGTCCAGCGCCAGCCACGGCGTTAATCCATCCACCGGCGACCCAACGATCGAAGCCGGGGTCCCAACCGGCTGCGTTCCGCCCGAAGCCGACGCAATCAACATCGCCGGCAGCACGCAAAGCAAGCCGCGCCACACCGTCCCAAAACGTTTCAACAATTTTCCACCTTTTTCGGTTATTGTTTATGGATTTTATAAGATAGCATGGTATTGCGGTGCTGTCAAGG
>JAEWSS010000278.1 GCA_023459755.1 Verrucomicrobiota bacterium
CCAATCTGGACACCGGATCGTTGAAATATCCGGTCGAGGCTCGAAAATTACGCGCTTCCGGTTCGGCGGGCAGCACCAGCGGTTTTAGTTGGCCGCGTTCCCAGCCGGCGAGTTTGGGCGCCAGCACATCGTACACCTGCTTGGCCGATACCGGTCCGACCGCGATGAAAAAACAAAGATGCGGCCGGTAGCGGCGGTTGAAATAATCAACCATCATGTCGCGGGTGACGGTCTTGATCTTGTCCAGATACCCGATGATCGGATAGCGGGCGGGATGATTTTGAAATACTGTGGAGAAAAAATTCTCAAACAGCACGTTCTCCGGGCGATCCTGCCGCATGGCGCGTTCGTGGCAGATCACCTCTTTTTCCGAAGTGAATTTTTCATCTGGAAACGTCGGATTGATCGCCATGTCGGCCAGAATGTCCAATCCGCGCCTGAAATGCATAGCCGGAAGCGTCATATGATAGACGGTCTGGTAGTATCCGGTGAAGGCGTTATTGTCGCCTCCCAGATCGCTGATGACGTCGCTGACGGCGTTTCCGGGGTAGTTTTTCGTGCCTTGAAACAGCATATGCTCAAGAAAGTGAGAGAGTCCGCATCCGGTATACTCCTCTTCGCAGACGCTCCCGGTGGCGACCGCCAGTTGCAGTGCCACCGTCGGGCTGTCGAGCGGCAGTACCGCGAGGCGGGCTCCGTTGGGGAAGGCCAGTGTTTCAAGATTGTACTGATATTCAGTCAATTTTAGGAATCTCCGCCGTCGCTTTTCTGTGTGGTCGTTCCGGCGGCAGGGTCAACGGGCGTTCGATGTCGAAATCTTCGCGCCGGTCGTTTTCTCCGGCCGAGAGCATTCCGGCGCCGATCAGACTGTAAACGATATTGCCAAAGTCGGACGGCGTTTTCACCCCCCATGCGTCGAACACTTCGGCGTCGAACACGCCAAATTCGCCGCGGGCGAATTCCGCGATGCCGTCAAGTAGTTCGACCGCGGTAAGATGGCGCGGTTTTTTGAGCCGCGCTACCGTAACCTCCACCGCCCGGACTGTGAAGTCGCAGGCCTGCGGACGGTAACGGCTTTCAATGGCCGCGAAACGTGCGAGTCTGTCGGCATCGCTGTTGTTCATGAAGCGCCTATTTGAAATGTTCGCAGATGCGGGCGGCTATCGCTTCGGGCGTAAAGCCGAATTTTTCCGTGAGCACGCCGGCCGGAGCCGAGACGCCGAAGTGGTCGATCCCGATGCAGAGATCGTCCATGTTCACGAATTTGCGCCACGACGAGGTGGAGCCGGCTTCGATCGTCACCCGCTTTTTTCCGCGCGGCAGGACGGATATCCGGTATGCTTCCGGCTGTTCCATAAACAGTTCCTGCGACGGCATCGAAACCACCCGCACTTTTTTTCCGCTTCCGCGCAGTATCGCCGCCGATTTCAGCGCGGCGGAAACCTCGCTGCCGGAGGCTATAAGCAGATATTCAAAATCCTTGTCGTCGCTGACCACATAGGCGCCGCCGGCCACCGCGCCGGGCTTTACCGCGCCTTCCGGCATGGGGTCGAGGCCCTGACGGGTCAACAGCAGCGCGGTCGGGCTTTTGCGGTGCAGGGCGACCGCCCAGGCCTGAGCGGTTTCGGCGGCGTCGGCCGGCCGGATGACCGTCATTCCCGGAATGGTGCGCAGCATTTCAGCGTGTTCGATCGGCTGGTGGGTCGCCCCGTCTTCTCCGACGTGGAACGAGTCGTGGGTGAACACATATATTTCATGCAGCCGCATCAGCGCCGCCAGCCGGATGGCCGGTTTCATATAGTCGCAGAACACGAAGAACGTTGAGGTGTAGGGAATGGCGGTTCCGGAGAGCGCCATGCCGTTGGCGGTCAGCCCCATGGCCAGTTCGCGGATTCCAAAGTGGATGTTGCGTCCGGCGTAGTTTTCGGCGCTGAAATCGGTTTCTTTCTTGAGCAGCGTCCCGGTGGAGCTTCCGACGTCGGCGGCGCCGCCAAAGAGCGACGGAACCAGTTCGGCGGCGCGCTGGAGAACGGCGCTGCCGGCCACGCGGGTGGCGACTTTCTGCCCGACCGGAGCGGCCTTGAGCAGTTCCGTTTCAAGATTTTCCGGAAGTCTCGGATTGATGAATGACTCGATTTTCGCGGCCAGCCCGGGTGTGGAGTCGAGCAGCGCCCGGTATTCGGCGTCCCATCCCGCGGCGGCCGACTCAAGCTCTTCGCAGCGTTTTTTGCAGAAGTCCGCCACTTCGGCCGGAACGTAAAACGGTTCCGGGCTGACGCCGAGATTTTGTTTTAGCGCGGCGACTTCATCTTCGCCCAGCGGCGCACCGTGACAGGATGATTTGCCGGCGGCGTTCGGAGCGCCGAATCCGATGGTGGTTTTGCCGATTATCAGGGTGGGACGGCCGTCCGGCTTGACGGCCTGAGCGAGCGCCGCGTCGCATTCGTCGGCGTTGTTGGCGTCGGCGATTCGGATTACGCGCCAGTTGCAGGCGTTGAAACGGCGTTCAACGTTTTCGCTGAACGCAAGTTTGGTTGAACCTTCGATAGTGATTTCATTGTCGTCGTAAA
Source organism: Verrucomicrobiota bacterium (assembly GCA_023459755.1). GTDB lineage: Bacteria > Verrucomicrobiota > Lentisphaeria > Victivallales > Victivallaceae > CALXXL01. The sequence continues at coordinate 2,571 of JAEWSS010000278.1, forward strand.
AGCAGACGAGGTTGTCCAGCGCAAGGTGGCCGGCGATGCTGGCGGCCTCGTAGGTTCCGCCCTCCATCAGGCAGCCGTCGCCGCAAAGCACGAAAAAGCGGTTGTTGAACAGCGGAGACTTGTCCAGCCCGGTCGAGGCGTTGAAATGTTTTCTGGCCATCGCCATGCCGACCGCCGAGGCAAATCCGCTGCCGAGCGGCCCGGTGGTGATTTCCACTCCGGGGGTCTGGCGGTATTCCGGGTGTCCGGGGGTGCGGCTGCCCCACTGCCGGAAATTCTTCAGGTCGTCGATAGTGACGCCGTAGTTGAACATATGAAGCAGTGCATACTGGAGCATGGAGCCGTGACCGGCCGAAAGAATAAAATAATCGCGCCCCAGCCACTCCGGGTTGGCCGGATTGTGACGCAGGTATTTATAAAAAAGGGTAAAGGCGAAGTCGGCGGAGCCGAGCGGCAGCCCGGGGTGTCCCGATTTTGCTTTCTGAATCGCGTCGGCGGCGAGCGCGCGGATTGTATTGGCCGCCTGGCGGCTCAGGTGGTGTGCGTCCATTTAAAACAAACCTTTCTCGTTTTTCTGCTTTGCGATTTGAAAAAACCGCATTTTAAGCTCTAATATAGTCAATGCATTAATTTAACCCGGCTAAGTGAAAAAACAAGTCTTTATTGTAAAATGAGCGAACGATTCATCACTTCTACTTTAAATAAGCGCGACTGCGAGAAGGAGCAGAAGCTCCGTCCGCAGAAATTTTCCGATTTTCCCGGTCAGCACAAGGTCAAGGAGCGGCTTGAACTTTATGTGAAAGCGGCCAACGGGCGCGGCGAGGCAATGGATCACATTCTGCTCTCCGGCCCGCCGGGACTCGGCAAGACAACTCTGGCCTATATTGTTGCCAACGAGAAGCATGCGGCGATCAAAAGTTCGTCCGGTCCGGTCATCGAAAAACCGGGCGACCTCGCCGGACTGCTGACCTCGCTTCAGGACGGCGACATCCTGTTTATCGACGAAATCCACCGGCTGAACACCGCGGTGGAGGAATACCTCTATTCCGCGATGGAGGACTTTTTTATCGACATCATGCTGGAGCAGGGGCCGGGGGCGCGGTCGGTGCGGCTGAACGTGCCGAAATTCACGCTGATCGGCGCAACCACCCGGCAGGGGATGCTGTCCAGTCCGCTGCGGTCGCGCTTCGGGCTGTCGTGCCGGCTGGACTATTACGACCGCGACAGCCTGCGCACGATCATCATGCGTTCGGCCGGAATCCTCGGCGCAAAATTGACCGAGGACGGCGCAATGGAAATCGCCGGACGCTGCCGCGGAACCCCGCGCATCGCCAATAAACTGCTGGCCTGGGCGCGCGACTTTGCCCAGGTGAGGGCGGACGGCGTCATCACCGGTCAGGTGGCCTCCGACGCGCTGGCGATGCTGAACATCGACAGCAACGGACTGGATGAAATGGACAACCGGATACTTGAGACGATCATCTGCAATTTTCACGGCGGACCGGTGGGCATCAAGAATATCGCGGTGTCGGTGGGCGAAGAGGACGGAACGATCGAAGAGGTTTACGAACCGTTCCTGATTCAGGAGGGCTACATTATCCGCACTCCGCGCGGCCGTCAGGCGGCGAAGCGGGCGTGGGAGAAGTTGAAGCTGACGCCGCCGGAGACGTTCACCGCCCAGCCGGCGGCGGACGACCTTTTTATTTGAGACGGTAAAACAACCGTTCCGACATCAACCGGCGGATTCACGGCTTGCGCCGCGGCCGGTCGGGATGTATATTAATCGGACATTTTCTGCGCGGCTGGTGGAATTGGCAGACACGCAAGACTTAGGATCTTGTATCGAAAGATGTGCGGGTTCGACCCCCGCGCCGCGTACCATTGAGTTTTTCCCGATACCGCACAAAAAAACGACCGGAGTTTATTAAGCTCCGGCCGTTTTATTTTTTTCTTGCTTATTGAAGTTTTACCGGATTGGCGATCTGCCGGTTAAATTCATCAAGCAGTTGGGAACGGAGCCGCATAGCCGCCTCATCCTCGGCCGGAGTGATCAA
>JAEWSS010000279.1 GCA_023459755.1 Verrucomicrobiota bacterium
TTAATATACCCTTGATTCGGTTTATTGCAAACTGAGATTTGAAGATTTTTCAAATTTTGATTTACGCTTTTAGGAACCCGTCCGCCTCCAACAGGAGCGACAAAACTCTAATTTAGCGCTTTTCTGACATTTTGCAAGCTCAACTTGAACTTTTTTTAGACTTTTTACGCTCAGAAAGTCCGAGCAATCCGACTAAAAACACCACTAACACACCGCACAAAAAGACCTTGCAACTAATTTTCGGCTAACGGTATTTTTTTGCCGCCGCGTCCAGTTCCCGCGAAAACGCCTTGCGCACCCGCCGAATCGAGGATGACGACAATTTGGAATATGCCGCCACTTGCGAGTCATACCCCTCACCCGCCGCAGTTTTTGCCCGGGCGACCAAGTCGCCCAAAACTCCGCCGTACAGCAATCGAACCGCATTTTCGGCACTGCCGGCGCCAAGTACACCGGCTGCCGAGATAAAAGCAATAAAGTCGGCATCGGACAATTCATCCAAAAAACGGTCGGCTCTCCGATAGTAATCGGCAGTGGCAAACGTCATGTTCTTTATATATGTATTAGCAAACGCCAACGCTCCGGCGCGATCGGCAACAGCTCCGTCCGCCAGCGTCTTCATCTTCTGTGGATAGCCGGAGGTTGCCATGCCGATCACTGCGACGCCGCTGCCTCCGTCAATCAGTTCAAACATCTTGTCCGCCCCGAGATTTTCCTCCAGCACCGCCAAGGCGGCGATAAAGGCGATCCGCTCATCATCGGACAATTTATCCGCCACGGCAATCACCGACCGGCGGAACTTCGCCCCGGACGCACAGTCAAGTACCGGAGCCTCCCCCGCCTGCTTAAACTTAACTTCCGGCGGCTTCCCCGACAACGGCTGACCGCCGGCGGCATCTGGAGTAGCGGCGTCATCGGGTGGAAGTCCGCCCAGAGCCGCCTCCCGCACCACTTTCAGGTAACCGGCCAGCTCATCCGGCGTCAACGCCCCCTTCTTCTTCAGCGCCTCATTATAAGACGGCGCCGCCGAAGCCTTCACCCACGCGATCACCTCGTCCGCCCCCATGCCGTCAAAGGTCTGCCGAACACTGCGCGCACCGAGCATGCCGAATGCGACTTCAGAAGCGATGTCAAACTCCAAAAGCTTATTGTCATCCAGTTCCTTTACCACCAGCGCGCGCGAACGTGCGTAGCTTTCTCCGGACGAGCCGTTCAATTTTTCGGCGGCGGAAACGGCCAAAACCGCTCCGACCGCCGAAACGACTCCGATTGTCAACAAAGCAAACCGCAACATTATTTTTCTTCCACTGCCTTTTCAAGACTGCGAATATAACCGCCGACACTGGTGCGCTTATAACCGGAGGTGGCCAGAACCTTGCCGTCGGGAGAAAGTATTTTCACCGTCGGGAACCCGGACGCCTCGTATTTCTCCGCCAATTCAGCATTGGCCTTCTTCACCTCTTCGGACTGATCGCCGTTGCGGGGGAAGTCAACCAGCAGCAGAACGTAATGCTTGTCGGCATACGCTTTGAACTCTTTTGTCGCCAGCAATTCGCGGTTAAGCTTCATGCACCACGGACACCAGTCCGAACCGGTAAAAAGCGCGAAGATCAACTTTTTCTGCTCGGCGGCCAGCTTCGCCGCCTTGTCAAATCCGACCACCCAATCAAGCTCGGCCGGTTCCGGCGGATTCAACGCCGCATCGATCTGTTCCCGAATTGAAGCGATCGCCTCCGCCCGTTCCTTTTCCGGCAGTTTATTGAATTCATCTATCGCCGCCTGATAGTCCTTGGAAAAACTTCCCGTCCGCGCCATCTCAATGATCTCGCGTCCGGTCTTGTTCGCCATATCCGCCGGCTTCACTCCGGCCTCCGGCCCCCCTCGCAGCGCCAGAAAATACGGTACAAGATCCGCGTCCGGCAGCGCCGCCGCCACCTCAAACAGCGACCGTCCGAACGCCTCCTCGCTGGAACAGTTGAGCACCGGAGTTCCGTCCGTCCGCGGCGCATACTCCACCGCCTCGAATTTTTCCGCCGCTTTTTTCTCCGCGGCAAAGGCACCGCAACACAGTCCCAACGCCATCAATAAAAACAGAAATTGTTTCATCATCATGATTTCCCTTTCATATTTTTGAAAATCCCGGCGTTTTTCATAGACAATCTAAAGATAACGTTTGATACCGCCATTGCAAGCCGCGGTGCGTTTTTTTCTGAAAAATGCCCGACCGACATTGAAAAAATTGTCATAAGTGCTATTGTAAACAACGATATTTATCTAATCAACAGGGGCGGACATCTTGAATAAAACAATCAAAGGGCTGACATATCTGCTGGTGTTCATCGCCGTCATGAATTTGATGCTCTGCGCCACCGCAAGTTCGCTCCTCGCCATTCCGAAAATCTGGAGTGTCGGCGCTGTATTCGCCTTTACTCTGGTGTCGCTGAACTTGTTCTACTATCTTTTCCTGATGGTTTCCGCGCTGTTTTACCGCCCCGGCACTCCGTTGGACGACGATGCGCTTCCGGAAATCACCGTGATCGTTCCCGCCTACAACGAAGGCCGCGACGTGTCCAAAACCATCGACTCGCTGATGAACGGCAACTTCCCAAAAGCCAAACTGCACATCATCGCCATCGACGACGGCAGCGCCGACGATACCTGGGCCTGGATTCAACTTTCGGCGAAAAAATATCCGAACAACCTGACTCCGGTCAAACATCCGGAAAACCGCGGCAAACGCCGGGCGCTCCACACCGGGTTCGGCATGGCGTCCACCGAGGTGGTCGTAACCGCCGACTCGGACTCCATCGTCACCGCCGGTGCGCTCCGCGCCCTGGTCAGCCACTTCACCGACCAAAAAATCGGCGGCGTGGCCGGCAACCTCCGCGTGGCCAACCTCAATGACACCCTGCCCCAGCTGCTTGATGTCAATTTTGTGTTCGCATTCGACCTGATCCGCTCCAGTCAAAGCGTTTTCCGCTGCGTTTTCTGCACACCGGGCGCCCTCAGCGCTTATCGCCGCAGCGCAATCATGCCGTTCATCGACAGCTGGGCGAATGAAACCTTCGCCGGCGCGCCGGCCGGCATCGGAGAAGACCGCGCCCTCGCCTCCGGTCTGCTCGGCTCGGGTTACAACGTGGTCTTCGAGCGCAATGCGGTCAGCTACACAAAAATTCCGGCCGACTACCGCAACGTCTGCCGCATGTTTCTGCGCTGGAGCCGCGGCGACCTGCGCGAAACCATGAAGATGTACGGTTATGTCTTCAACCGCCTTTCCTTTCAGCGCGCCGTAATGGTATTCAACATGCTGATGCAGTCCATCTGGGTATTCTCCGCCTTCCTCTGGGT
>JAEWSS010000280.1 GCA_023459755.1 Verrucomicrobiota bacterium
GAACGGCAGCAGCAGCCCCTCGTCGTCCTTTTGACGGAAATGGGGGAGACCGTGGACTTCAACGCTCATTCCCGGCAGGATCAGAAAATCGTCCGGCACCTTTGTCCGCAGCGAAACTTCGTATGACTCGCTGGTTTCGGAAGCCGCCGGTTTGAATTCGTAAATCGCCGCCTGAAGCACCCGGTCGCCGCGCCCGGGAAAGGTGACGTCGAACTTCATGCCGATAAAACGTTTGCCGTCGTACAAGCTGGTGTCCGGCAGATTGCCGCTGGGAATGTTGATGCGGATTTCCACTTCGCGCAGGTCTTCGAGCGTGACAACCGGAACGTTTGCTTTGGCAATCTCGTACTGTTCGATGGCAAGATCGGAGACCGTGCCGTGGAACGGCGCCACCAGCACGGTGTCGTGCAGGCGGTCTTTTGCGATGTTCAGCGAGACTTCAAGCATGCGCACCTGAGTGTCGGACGCACGTTTTTTGGTGGATACCGCATCGAAGGCGGACTGGCTGACCGCTCTGGACTCCAGCAGTTTCTGATTGCGTTCATATTCGATGCTGGCCAGTGAATTTTCCACCTTCTGCATTTCCAGCTCCTGGGTGAGCCGATCGACTTCCCGCTGATAGTCGCGCGGGTCAATGCGCATAAGCACGTCGCCCTCCTCGACGGTCTGGCCGTAGATCAGATTGCGTTCGATCACCGGACCGGAAACCCGGAAGAACAGTTCGGCGTGGCGAACCGGGCGAATCCGTCCCGGATAGGTGATTCCGCGCGGTTTGTCCGAGTCATTGACTTTGAATAGTTTTACCACCCGTTCCGGCGGTTCCTGGCTTTGTTCGGTGCGGTTGTTCCGGTCGCGCATCACCAGCCATGCGGCGGCGGCGGCGACCGCCGCAAAAGCAATGGCGGCGGACAGTATCAGCAATTTGCGTTTATTCATAATTTTCCTCTCCTTATCGATGACGGTGTACGGCGCTTATTCCAAGCCGAGACCGGCGAGCATTACTTTTGTGGTGACATGGCGTAATCTTAGGTTGAATGCGGCCGGTACGCCGCGTTCAGGATGGAACAAGGCGATCATGCCCGGGCAGGCCGAGCAAAGATATTCCGGACAGATCAGGAACAGATACCAGCAGAAAGCGCTTTCAAAGTCGTCGCTGCCGGTGATTTTAGAGTATACCCGGCTGAAGGTGGTTACGCCGGGACGGATGTAGCGGTCGATGATTTTTTCGCGCAGCGGATGCGGATGCTGAAGCAGTTGAAGCAGAATACTGCGGCCGGCGTCGTCGCCGTTGTCGCTGCCGATCGTATTGAAGACGCAGTCCACCAGTCCGGTGATGAAGACAGTCTGCCCCTCGCGTGAGTCGAGGAGTCCTGAATTGTTGCGGTAATAGGCGTCGATGCCTTTTTCGTGCCACTTCTCCAGCGCCTGTTCGATCACCGCCTGAACCAGGCCGTCCTTGCCGCCGAAATGGTAGTTGACCATCGAAGCGTCGACTCCGGCGGCGCGGGCGATTTCGCTCAGCGGAATGCGGTCAATCCCTTTTTCGGCAAAAAGTTTTCCCGCCGCGTCAATGAACGCCTGTTTCGATCGTTCTCCGGCTATGGTTGCCATTTTTTTACCTCCAAAAATGTTTTTATGTTTAAAATATACATTCTGTAATGTACATTTCAAATTTAAAATCATCATTTATTTTATATAATGTTGATTTATGTAGTATGAAAATAAAAAACGCGTCTTACGTTGCGAGGCGTAAGACGCGGTGCTGAAATCCGGATTGAATATAAAAATTGTCTGTTTACGGCAAATCGAGGTCGGCTTTGACTTCGGGAAGCATTGTTTTGAGTTTTCCGGCTTCAATGAGGTCCCAGAGCGAGGTGTTCATTTGGCGCAGAGCGAGGGTGATGGCGATCCAGCTGTTGGTCCAGCCGCTTTCGATGCTCCACGCCCCCCAGCCGATGTCGGCCGAACTGCCGAAAAACTCCCACAGCTGCCAGTCGAATCCGCGCATCCAGGCGCCGTCAAGTTCCGGACGCGCGGTGCTGTGAACCTGAATCCGGCAGATGAAACGGCAGAGCTGGTCGGCGAGGGCGGCGCAGTCGGAATCCGGCATGGCGCGGGCCGCCTCGTGCAGGCCGATCAGCAGATAGTTTGCGGTGTAAAGCAAATCGCAGGCGGGGTCGCCGTTATTTTGAATCAGCGCGGCCTCGGTGGTGCCGTAGGCGGAGTTGCTTTGCGGGGAGGGGAAGTCGCCCATGGTGAGGTCGCCCATTTCCTCGGCCACTGCTCCGCAGGGCTGGATCAGGCGGCGGACGTCGGTCAGCACGCGTTCAAGGTATTCGCGGTGAACCGGAGTGTCGTCGGCGCGGATCAGCCACGCGAGATACATGACCAGCCGGGCGACCTCCTGACTTTGACCGTTGGTCCAGCGTAATTTTGGATAAGATGCCATAAACAGTGCGGCGGCTTTGCGGGCGTGGTCGAGGAAGCCGTCGAATCCGGTGAGTTTCCAGCCGGCGAGGAAGCCGGCGAGGTGGGAGGCCTGGTAATGCGGACTGAGATGAATGAAGTCTTCGGCGCGGTAGTAGGCGGCGTCGCGGCCGTCGAACGAGGCTGGCTCGTCGAAGCGCGGCCGACGGAATCCGTTTTTGCCGGTGAGTTTCCATGAGGAGAGCAGATTTAGAAGAGAATCGCGGTCCCAGTCGTTCCTTCCGGTCAGCGCGCCGGAGATCAGCGCCGAGATGCTGCTGCGTGAGTTGCCGCTGCCGTAGCAGGCCATGTCGTGCTCGTAGAAGCGGAACTGACCGTAAAGCGGCGATGACTTTTCCGTGAAGCGGTGGAGCGGTTTGAACATCATGTCAAGGATTTTTCCGGCATAGTCGAAGAGAAAAATATTGCCGGTGAGTTTCCCGGCCAGTGCCAGAGTCAGGGCGACTTCGCCGCTGCAGTCGCTGCGGTTCAGCGTTCGGCGGAACTGACTGCCGTCAAAGCCGATTTCGGAGGAAAATCCTTCGGCAACGCCCATGCCGTGTTCATGAATCTGGGTGAGGATCTGGTCGTTGATAAATTTTATGCTGCGGTCGAGTGCGGTGCGTTCGTCCTGCGCGGTGACCGGGGCGTTGGCGTTGAAATAGGGGCGGACGGCCATGGTGTAGCGCCATTGGATGCGCTCCCATTCCGGCATCAGGAATTCGATGGCGGCGCGCAGGACTTTCAGCCAGTCGCACTGCGGTGCGAAGCGGGCGGTGATGAAGTTGGAGATTCGGCTGTTTGCGATCAGGACGCCGGAGCAGTCGGGATGATTGAACAGCAGTGGAACCGCGTCTTCCGGCATGCCGAATACGGCGCGGCGATACCCGGCCACTCTGGCGGCCGACAGCCAGACCGCGCCGGTGTTTTTCACCTCGCGGAAACAACTGCCGTGCTGAAGTATGACGGTATCCGGTTCAAGTCCGTGGATCGCGGTCGTTACAGTGCGTTCAAACTTCGCGCGGCGGACGGCGCCTGAAAAATCGATTCCGGAACAGTGTTCCGGGCATTCGATCAGCATGCGGACGCCTCTTGCGGCCGCGGTTCTCCAGGTGTCCGGCAGCGGCGTCAGACGGGGGAATTCGTCGGCGAGCACCATTACCGCGTCTCCCGGTACGGCGGAGTCAAAAGCCTGCTGAATGTTTTTGGTCAATTCAAACGGTACACCGCAGTTTTTGAACAATTCGGCGAAATCGCCGCCGTTGCGGCTTGCAATGTACAGCTTTCCGGTCATGTGTTCCCGCTCCTGAGTGTTGTTGGATTGGGTAAAGATAGCGTTGTTGAAGTTAATTTCAACTATCGACGGCTGATTTCAGCGTTTTTTCACAAAATCAGAGTTTCCACAGGTCAATATTTTTACGGTTGTAGAAATTTTCGAACAGTTTGGCCAGCATGGTTCCGGGGCGGTACCACCACGGGAAAAAAAGGCGTTTGGCGCGCGGCGACGCCAGAGTCTTAAGCAATTTTGCCGCGAACATGTCGGCGGTCACGCCGCTGTTGCCGGGAGTGTCCGGGACTTCACGGTATTTTACCGCGCGTTGTGAAAACCCGGTGTCCACCCGTCCGGGATAGACGGTCAGCACCCGGACTCCGCGGCGGCCGAGTTCGACCCGCGAGGTTTCCGAGTAGGCCGCGAACGCACTTTTTGCGGCACAGTATCCGCCCATGGCCGGAACGTGGATCTTTGCCGCCATTGATGCGATATTGACCACGGTTCCGTGCGACTTCTCAAGCAGCGGAAGCAGTGCGTTGACCAGTTTGACCGGCGCAAAAAAATCGATGTCCATAACCCGGCGGAGTTCCTCGTCGGTAAGTTCCTGAAAAGTTCCGTAGGCGCCGATTCCGGCGTTGTTGACCAGCAGATCAAGCCGGTCGAGTTTTGCCGCCGCTGTCGCCGCCGCATCGGGAGAAGTCAGGTCAACCGCGATGTTTGCGTCGGCTTCGCCGCACTCCCGGCGCGAGATGTTCACAACCCGGTAACCGGCCTTTTTCAATGCTTTCAGCGTTGCCAGCCCCAATCCGCCGGTACCACCGGTTACCGCCGCGGTTTTCACTATTTCACCGTCAGCCGGCCGGACGCCAGAAGGTAAAACAGCATGAAAAAACCGATCAGATAAAGTGCGCCGAGCAGCGTCAGAAGCACCGCCAGATAGTTGCGCTGGAAAAAGCGCATGGCGGTGTTGACCATGTTCGGCTCTTCGGCGCTGGTGACGTACCCGGACGAAAATGCAATGATGTCCTGCCGCAGTTCGGCCACGCTTTGATAGCGGTCTTCCGGAAAA
>JAEWSS010000281.1 GCA_023459755.1 Verrucomicrobiota bacterium
CAATCTGACAATACCGACGACGGACGGCGGAACCGCCGGGGCGGTAAGCATCTGCGCCACCCGCGAACAAATAAAATATTATATCCGGGCGATTTCGGATCTGACGGAGAAATATCGCGGATTCCCCAGCGGGAACGCCCATGCGAAACCGTGATATGCTTGTTTTTTGTTCCGCGACATGGTATATTAAACGACCTTAATCAACTTAAGAGAGGATACGACAATATGTCTACGATTGAGAATGTGATTTCACACGCGATTGTCAGCTCGTTTCATGACAAGCTGCTTGCCGGATTGAATGTTGATGTGGCGATCGTCGGCGGCGGACCGTCGGCGCTGGTGGCGGCGCACGACCTGGCGAAAGCCGGTGCGAAGGTGGCGATTTTCGAGCGCAAACTGGCACCGGGCGGCGGCACCTGGGGCGGCGGAATGCTGTTCAATGAAGTTGTGGTGCAGGAGGACGCGGTCAACATACTTGACGACTTCGGTATTGCGCATTGCGAAATTGCCGGCCATAAAGGCTACTATACGCTGGACTCGGTTGAGATGGCGTCCGGTCTGATTTACGGAGCGGTTCACGCCGGGGCGATGATTTTCAATTCCATGAGCGTGGAAGACATTGTGTTCAAGAACAAGGAAGTCGGCGGACTGGTGATCAACTGGACTCCGGTGGAGCGTCTGGGAATGCATGTTGATCCGCTGACGGTGTTGGCGAAGGCGGTGTTGGACGGGACGGGTCATCCGAGCGAGATCATGCATTTGGCGACGGAGAAGGCGGGGATTGCGCTGGACACGCCGAACGGGAAGATTTTGGGAGAGAAGCCGATGTGGGTTGACTCCGGAGAAGCATCGACGATTGACAATACGAAGGAATATTATCCCGGACTGTTTGCGTGCGGCATGAGTGCGAACAATGTATCCGGCGGCTATCGGATGGGGCCGATTTTTGGTGGTATGCTGATGTCCGGGCGGAAAGTTGCCGGAATGATTTTGAAAAAGCTTGGTAAATAGGTTGAAAAACTTCGACATGTGTGTATATTAAGCGCATGTTGTTGAGGGCGGTTAACTCAGTTGGTTAGAGTACTTGGTTTACACCCAAGTTGTCGAGGGTTCGAGTCCCCCACCGCCCACCATCCTTTCATGCGAATGAAGCGAAGTCGAGCTACGGATGGCAAGCCAGCCTTTCATGCGTACGAAGCGGGGCGACAGGCGCTCCGCGACAAGCATAAACTGCCAACGCCGGAGGCTGCAAATGGCGATTTGCAAACTTTGCAAGCGAGAGATGAAAACGGCGCACGGCTGCGTGTGCCACAATTATGTTCACGACGGGAAGGCGATGGCCGCAATCAAATACGGTTCAGAGGATTATGACTTTCCGGTCAGCAAAAACAGTGTCTGCCACGATTGCAACGTGCGTCCGGGCGAATACCACCACATCGGCTGCGATAGGAACAGTGTCCTGTTTGCGGCGGACAGTTGCTTTCCTGCGAATGTTTCGAAGAGCGGATGCAGGTGCTGATTTCCAATCCCGACGCCCCGTAGACGGGGAACACGCTCAAAAGGCGGAAGTAAAACAGTAAACGCAACGATGTTGGCGCCTCCCCCCCGACCGGGAATAACCCTCTTTCAAGATATCGCGCTCGGAAAAATAATCGCAATATACCCCAGCAATGCGGGTCTTGACGGACATAATTTTATCCACATGAGACTGCGGGGTGTCCCCAAAGTAGCAAAAAAGCCGGGGCTTATTAGTGGATGCGGGGAAATTCACCATTTCATGACGCTTAGCCAATCTCCCCTGAGTCCACACACAACCATATTACCACCGGACACCGTCGCCCCCCGGCACGTTGTACCGCACGTTCGCTTCCCAGCGGCATTTCCGTTTCAGCATCGCAGGCAATATAAACGCTGATTCCGGTTCGTCCGGGAGAATTTATAAAACAGTCCAGCGACACATCTGAATCAGACCGCATAAAAATTTTTCTCTTTTTCTTGTTTTTTGTTATAGATTGTGTTATATTCAGTTGTAAATAAAGGTATATCAATGATTCCAACAACAACAAACACAGTAACGCCTGCCGACGGGAAAACCGTCAAAGTTGTCATGGGCTGCGTTGTCGTTTTGATAATAATAATATCAATATCCTATTTCTCCGGACACTCCGGCAATGACAATATAACTGCTCCAGCCCCGGCTGCTGTTGAGCTGCAAACGCTCAATGTTCTATCGGCAGCCATCATGCTGAAACAGAAAGCAGTCAATTGGGGATTGCGCCTGAACTCTTTGTTCACCGCGGCCCCGGCCGCCCGGCCGCAGACCGGACATTTGTCCGAAACCTTTTACCTCTCCGGGAAAAAATTCGAGCGGGGGTCGATTGTCCCGTATCGCACCTATCTACCGCCCGGCGCGGAGCAGCAATCCGGTCTCGCGGTATATGTAATGCTGGAGGCATCTCCGGAGATTCTTCCTGCAATGGACGATTTCATTGCGGAAAAAATCATGCCGCCCGGGTTGTTTTTGCTGGTGAACCCCGGCCAGTTGCCCGCCTCCAGCCCGGACGGATTTCCGCGCGGGATGAGAGCCGAGGAGTTCGACCAGAACGGACGCGAATTCGCCGATTTTCTGGTCGAGGAGCTGATCCCCGACGCGGCGTCCAGAACCGGTGCGCAGCTCTCCGACTCTCCCGATATGCATTTTATTACAGGCGGCTCCTCCGGCGGAAACTGCGCATGGAATGCGGTCTGGTATCGCAACGACTATTTCCGGCGGACCTTTTTGAGCAGTCCCACCTTCAGCGCGATGCGCGGCGGAGAGGAACCGATGGTACTGCTTCGCAAAACCGAGTCGCGGCCGATCAGGATATATCTCACCGTCGGGACGCTGGAACCGGATTATTATTTCGGCAGTTCTTTTTACGCCGCGTGCAATGCGGCCAAGGCGTTCAAATTCGCCGGTTACCGCTGCCATTTTGAATTGGTGAAAGACGGCGGTCATTGTGCGCTCCGGGAAGACCGTGACATGCTGCGCCGGGTAATGACCTTCCTCTGGCAGGACTGGCAGACCGAACCGGTTACAGTGGAGTCCCGGCAGATCCGGATCAAAAACATTCTTTCCGAAAATTCACAATGGAGCGACTTTAACGGCGACTGGCCGAGCCATTCCGAGGTTCGCACCGAGTCGGGAGTGTATTCCTGCGACGGAGGGCGGATTCTCCTCCGGCGGCCGAATGCCGAATCTCCGGAAGTCGTCGCCGACGGGTTCGGCCATCTCGCTGCGCTGGCGCTATCATCCGACCGGTGGCGGCTTTATGCCGCGGATACCACGCGACGTTTCGTCTATGCGCTTTCGATCAAGCCGAACGGCGAACTTGACGAAATCTACAAACTCGCTCCGCTCCATCTCGCACACGACTGCCGGGAAATCGGCGCCCTTGATCTGTGTGTGGCGGCAGACGATCGGGTCTATGCCGCCACCGAACTTGGCATTCAGGGAATTGTTTCCTTCGGATTGACCGATCTGATACTTCCGCTCCCGAACGACCTGCCGGCCGACCGGGTCGCGCTGGGGATCGACGGCGACCGTCAAAGTTGGCTTTACGCCGCATCCGGAGACAAAAAATTCCGGCGACCGGTGAAAATCGGTCCAGCGAAGGCCGGCCAGACGACACCGCCGTCGAGTCCGGAATACGGAGACGATTTCGACTATAGCATTCCACATCTTCCGCAATAACACTGCGGCACGCCGTCCGTAGCTTTCGCCTGCCGTGACGGTTGTCTCAAGGTCTGATATTGCCGGGGCATTTTGGAAAGTTACGACAAGCCGGCGCGGATTGCCCGCACCGGCCCCCTCCCCGTCGTTATTGTGGAAATTTCAGCGCATAAGCTCCGTCCCTATATTAAAC
>JAEWSS010000282.1 GCA_023459755.1 Verrucomicrobiota bacterium
TGCTCGAACCGATCATGAAGTTGGAAATCACCACTCCTGATGAAAACATGGGCGATGTTATCGGAGACCTTACCAGTCGCCGCGGCAACATTGCCGAAGTTGATTCTTCGGGGATGACCAATTTTACCAAGATCACTGCGAATGTGCCGCTGGCTGAGCTGTTCGGTTACGCAACGGCGATGCGTTCGCTGACCCGCGGCCGCGCCACCTATTCGATGGAGCCGCTGCACTTTGATCGTGTACCGAAACAAATTCAAGAAAAAATAATGGAAAAGAAGTAAAATGAGCACTTCACAGAAGATCCGCATTCGTTTGCAGGCTTATGAAAGCCGCATTCTCGACCAGTCGGTCGCAGAGATTGTCGGCACCGCCAAGCGTACCGGTTCGATGGTTGCCGGTCCGGTTCCGCTTCCGACCCGGATTGAGCGTTTTACGGTCAACCGTTCGCCGCACGTGAACAAGAAGTCGATGGAACAGTTTGAGATGCGCACACACAAGCGCATGATGGACATCGTCAATCCCACCGCCAAGACGGTTGATGAGCTGAAGAAGCTGAATCTGCCGGCCGGTGTGGATATTTCGGTCAAGATCGGCTAATCGACGGGGGAGTTGCCCGTTGATCGGCATTGAGCGGAGACCGGTGAAGAGCGTTGCAGACGTTTGACGCCGGTTTTCCGTTGAACGAGAAAAGGCGGAATGATCCGCCGGAAAAGAGATACCAATGCGTCCGACCGATTGGACGTATGTATCCGAAGGAGCAAAATGAAGAATTTAATCGGTAAGAAGCTGGGTATGACCCAGATCTACGATGCAAAAGGCAGGATCGTCCCGGTGACGGTGATCGAAGCTGGTCCGTGCACCGTGGTCGATGTCAAAACCCGGGACCGCGACGGTTACAGCGCGGTTCAGCTCGGTTTCGGCGCCCGCAAGGCGAAGAACGTAAGCAAAGCCGTCCTGGGGCACTGCGCCAAGGCCGGTTACAAGACCACCGCCCCGACCCATTTGCGCGAGTTCCGCACTGAAGCGGACAGCGATCTGGCGATCGGCACCGAACTCAAGGCGGATGTCTTTGTGGAAAATGATTATCTCGACGTCACCGGCACCACCAAGGGGCGCGGTTTTCAGGGCGTCGTGAAGCGTTACCGTTTCGGCGGCGGCCGTGCGAGCCATGGCGGTGCGTGGACGCGCCGTACCGGTTCTATCGGTATGTGCGAATTTCCGGGCCGTGTCTGGCTTGGCAAGCGCATGCCGGGACATATGGGCAACGTTCGGCGGACGATCCAGAATCTTGAGATCGTTCGGGTCGTGGCGGAGGACAACGTTATTTTGGTTCGCGGCGCCGTGCCGGGAGCCAACGGCGGCATTGTTCTGCTGCGCAAGGCGATCAAGAAGTAGGTGATACAATGACTAAGAAATTGGATATTTTGAATTGCCAGGGCGCGGTTGTCGGCGAATACGTTCTGCCCGATGAAGTCATCGAGATGGAAAAGGGCGAGCAGGCCGTCCATGATGCGGTCGTCGCGTTCATGGCTGGTCAGCGTGCGAATACCGCCAGTGCGAAAACCCGTGCCATGGTCTCCGGCGGCGGCGCCAAGCCGTTCCGTCAGAAGGGTCTTGGCCGTGCCCGCGCCGGCAGCAACCGTTCCCCGGTGTGGGTGGGCGGCGGTACGGTCTTCGGACCGAGCCCCGAACGCAACTACACCAAAAAGGTCAACAAAAAAGTTGCCAAGCTGGCGTTGCGCCGCGCTTTCAGCGAATGCGTGACCGAGGGCAATGTGATGGTGGTGGACGCTTTCGAGCTGCCCGATCACAAGACCAAGAGCGCGGTTGCGATCTTCGACGCTCTGAAGATCGATGACACGCTGCTGTTCGCAGTTCCGGATTACGAGGAATGCGTGGTTTGCGCCACCGGCAATCTGCCGACCGTGGCTCTGCGCAAGTCTTCGAGCGTGAACGTGTATGAACTTCTGCGCTACAATCGTGTGCTCTTCACCAAAGATGCGCTCGATGCTTTTGTGGCGCGCTTGAGCTAAGGTAAGGAGAAACAAGAATGAAAAACGCATACAGCATTATTATTTCTCCGGTTGTCAGCGAGAAGAATCAGGCGCTTGCCACTGTTGGCAAGTATGTCTTCAAGGTTGCGACCAGCGCCGGCAAGATTGAAATTGCCAAGGCGGTGGAGCAGCTGTTCAACGTTAAAGTCGATTCGGTCAACGTGATCAACGTTGCCGGCAAGGCTAAACGCATGGGGCGCTCGATCAAAAAGGGCTGCCGGCCGGACTGGAAAAAGGCTATTGTGACGCTGTCCGAAGGCTCAATCGAGCTGTTCTGACGCAGGAAAGGTAAATTATCATGGCATTGAAAAGCTACAATCCAACTACTCCGAGCCGTCGCAATATGACTGCTGCCGACTACAGCGTCCTGAGTGGCGACAAGCCGGAAAAGAGCCTGACCCGCGGCAAGCGGGCCACCGGCGGACGTAACTGCTACGGCCGCATCACCACCCGGTTCCGCGGCGCCGGCAACAAGCGCAGCTACCGTTTGGTCGACTTCAAACGCACGAAAGAGGGCGTGCCGGCCACGGTCAAGACGATTGAATACGATCCGAACCGTTCGGCCTATATCGCGCTGATCTGCTATGCGGACGGCGAGAAGGCTTACAT
>JAEWSS010000283.1 GCA_023459755.1 Verrucomicrobiota bacterium
CGATTATTCCGATAACGACGAGGAGTTCGACCAGCGTAAAACGGCCGCGGCTTGAGAAAAAACGACAATCCATCACTAATGATTTCCTTTCCGGTGTCCTGCGCACCGCAAATAGTTTGGAAACCGCCCGCGGGGATCTGGCTTGAAGAACAGGCTGAACAGCCCCTCTTCCCACAGTTGCGCGACAGCGCCGGACTTTGACCGGCTTCACCCGCACCCAGGCAGTCGATGGCATTAATATACATCAAAGCCGCCGGTAAACAACCCGGCGGCAAAAGAAATGGCGACTATTTCAACTCAGCGGTCAGTGCGAATCGATAAAGCGTCAGCTCTTCGCGGCATCCGGCATGTTCGTCGCACACCGGAACCACAAAACGGCGTCCGGCCGCCTCATCGATCATCGGAACCGCCGCAACCGGCGGCCGCGGACATCCGTAGACCGCGCAGTACAGCAGTCTGGTGTCCGCGCCGGAATGACGAAAAAAATAATCGAACCAGCTTTCGCCGCTTTCAGGCGACGGCTGATCCGGAATTATTCTGGCCATGACTCAGCATCCATGTTTTGTTTCAATATCAGCGGCGGTACAGGTCGTTGCCGCGCGAGTCGATGGCGACCACCAGCGGCAGGTCCTCGACCTCCATCCGGAAAATCGCCTCCGGCCCAAGATCCGGATACGCGATCGTGTCGCACTTCTTTATCCGTTCCGCGATCAGCGCGCCGGCGCCGCCGGTGGCGGCAAAATACACCGCGCCGACCTCTTTCATGGCGACAATGACCTGATTCGAACGATCGCCTTTGCCGATCATGCCGAGCAGACCGGCCTCCCGCAGCAGCCGGGGTGAATAGCCGTCCATCCGATAACTGGTGGTCGGGCCGGCGCTGCCGACCGGTCGTCCCGGTGGCGCCGGACAGGGGCCGACAAAATAAATAATCTGATTTTTAAGTTCGACCGGCAGCGGCGCGTTGGCGTCCAGAGCTGCCACCATGCGGCGGTGGGCGGCGTCGCGTCCGGTATAAATCACGCCGGAAAGCAGAACCCGGTCGCCGGCGCTCAAGCGTTTCAGAACTTCCGCATCGACGGGAGCCGTTATTCTTATCGCATCCATGGCATGACCTCCGGTTTAAAGTTCAAACCCGGCGTGACGCGCCGCGTGACAGTTAAGATTCACCGCCACCGGCAGACTGGCGATGTGACACGGAAAATGTTCAATATGAACCGCAAAGCTGGTAATGTCGCCCCCCAGCCCCTGCGGACCGACATGCGACGCATTGATCTTTTCCAGTATTTTCCGCTCCAATTCAGCGTATTCCGGCTCCGGATTCAGCGTTCCCAACGGCCGGATCAGTGCTTTTTTGGCCAAAAACGCCGCCTTTTCAAAGGTTCCGCCGACGCCGACACCAACCACGGTGGGCGGACAGGGATTGCCGCCTGCTTTTATCACGCTCTCCACCACAAAATCGATCACCCCCTGCTCGCCGGCCGCCGGAGTAAGCATTTTCAGCGCGCTCATGTTTTCCGACCCGCCGCCTTTCGGGGCGAGAATAACGGACAGCCCGTCGCCCGGGACCTGAGTCAAATGGATGATCGGCGGCGTGTTGTCGCGGGTGTTCACCCGGTGAAATATCGGATCGGACACAATCGACTTGCGCAAAAAACCGAGTTCATAGCCGCGCGCGGTTCCGGCGGTTATCGCTTCGGTGATCGTTCCGCCGTCAATCATGGTAAAAGCGCCCATCTCCACAAAAAACACCGCGAATCCGGTGTCCTGGCAAAGCGGCAGACCGGTCTTGGCCGCAATCTCGGCATTTTCAAGATATTGCCGCAGGAAATCCCGCCCCAACTCGGACGTCTCGGCTTTCAGCGCCTCGCCGATCCTGGCGAGCACATCGGACGGAAGCCGGGTGGCGGCCTCCAGACAACATTTGGTGACGGCGTCCACCACCGTCTTGAACGGGATATGGCGAACCATGTCCCGCATCGATTTATTTTGTGCAATTTGAATTTTCATGATGAAATATAATATAACCGCATCAGGACAAAAAACAACCGTCAACGAAAAACGTCTCACAAAAAAACACATTGCATTTGAAGAAAATATTTCACATGCTATATTGATATAGCAACAGAAATGAGGAAAAATAAAATGAAATTCAATTGCGATCGCCGTATTGCGGCCGCGTGTAGATGGCTGATAATGCTGTTGCTGGTTGTGCTGCTGCCGTCTCTGGCCGCCGGAGATCCGGCTCCGTCGCCGAAGGAGCTTTGTGTCTTAATGATACACTCCTCAAGCATTGATAAAACGCGTGAAACCGATATTGACAGCAGTTTCATGCGCGCAATGCTGAATTTATCTTCCGAACCGTTCTCCTATTATCAGCTGGAACTGCACGCCGACATCTGGCCGGAATCAAGCTCAATGGCCGTATTGCAGCCGTTTATGCCGCAGCTCAAGGCCGGACAATTCGCCGCAGTGATAACAATCGGCAACGAAGCCGCCGACATAATAAAAAAATGTCGCGATGAAATACCGGAATCAACACTGGTCTACAATATGGCACTGGTTCAGAACAACAATCCGGCGCCGGGTTCGGGCAA
>JAEWSS010000284.1 GCA_023459755.1 Verrucomicrobiota bacterium
TGTATGAGTATTTCAGCGGACTGAAAAACGCCGACTGCGTTCCCATCAAAAATATCAGCACCATCAGTACCGGAATGTTCCGGAACCACAACGCCGCCGCCGTTCCGATCATCAGCAGCAGTTCCGCCGTCTTGGTGACAATGAACAATGTCCGGCGCGGGAAACGGTCGGCGCACTCTCCGGCGGTGGCGGAGAACGGGAAATAAGGCAGCATCAGCAGCGCCATGGCCAAAAAGCTGAGCATCCCAGCGGTTTTTTCGCTGTATGCCGACTGATAGGTTATGAGTATCACCAGCGCGTTCCGGAACATGTTGTCGTTGAAGGCTCCGAGAAAAAGCGTAGTCATAAACGGCAGAAACCGGCGCGAGAAAAACATTTTGCTACTCCGTCATGTTACATTCCAGCACGTCGATCATGCTCAGATTGGTGTGATAACCGGGGTCGGCGTCCGGTGTGGCCGGAACCACCCGCACCACTTCGCCGGTCAAATTGCGGGTCTGATACGCCATCATATGAACTTGTGGATTGACGTAGCAGCGGCGGAAGCAGTCCGAACATTTCTCAAAAATGTCCGGCCGGTTCATGAAGCAGGCGGCGCGCATGGTCTCCGGCAGATTCCACCACGGCATGTCGCTGTTGAACACCCGTCCGGTTTTGAGGTCGATGCTTTTGACGATACCGCCGGCGGACGGACTGAATCCGAGTTTGAAATTGAAGTCGAGTATCTGCGGCAGAAGTTCAGCGGCGCGCTTGGCGAGTTCGGGATAGTCCGCGGCGAAGGCCCGGTTGCGCAGACATTTGCCGGCCAGTCCGACAAATTCTCCGGCGTGTCCGGGATCGCCCAGCACCCGGCCGCTTATTTCGTACGGCTGCCCGGCGGAGGTCACCGCCTCCATGAAGCCGAAGCCGGGGCGATACAAATGGCGGTCGAAAACATTGGCGATGAACCGTGCCGCATAGTCCGGCCAGTTGTACGTGGTTTCGCCGGCGTTCATGAGGAGCGCCAGACCGCCGAGCGCGATCATCTTCGGCCCCTGAAGCGATCGGCCGGGAATATAGGTCACCGGGTTGTGGGGGTCAAATGCCTGCTGGTCGGTCTGAAATCGTTCGGCCTCAATGTCATCCAGAACTTTTTTGAATCCGGTGACGGCGATTTTGCATAATTCGGCGCGGTTCAGCGTCCTTCCGGCGGCGAAAAGGCCTTTATAATAAAACAGTTCGCTGTAGTTGGCCGGCTCCGGTATTTTTTCGAGCGGACAAAGGCGGCTGAAGCCTTCGACTTTCAACGGATTGCCGTCCGTGTCGGTGACGAACCATATCCGTCCGGTGCGGGCGCGCAGGCGCTCCATCGACGCGGCGACTTTGGTCAGCAGCGGGATCAGCCGCGGCGCAAAGCCGGGCAGAAATTCCAGATGCCGCGCCATTGCTTCGAGTCCGCGGCCCTGTATCCAGCTGTAAATATATTTTTTGCGGCGGAAAGCCAGTGCCGGATCGGAGCAGTCGTCAAAATTTTCGCCGGTGATCAGGTCGAGTTTTGTGTCGATAAAGCCGTAATCCGGATCGGCCTCGAAGCGGTCAAGGATGGCGGTGAGGGTGGTTTCGATCATCTTCCGGTAGAATCCGCTCATATTTTTCTCCTGAACAGGTTGTAGTTTTCGCGCAGTTCCGGGCAGCGCAGCAGTCCGGCGAACAGCGTGAACAGAAATACGAAAATCGCCGATATCACCAGCAGCGGCACCAGCTCTTTTTTCCACAATATCAGGTCAAAAGACAATGCTCCGGCGTAGAGAAAGCGCGCCGCCGCCGCCGCCGGAACCGCCGCCAGCAGGACTTTTACCGCCGTTGATATTACCGGTTTGGCATTGAAGGCGTACCCCTGCCGCCGCAGTATCCAGATCAGCGACAGGTTGTTGAACGACGACGACAGCACCGTCGCCAGTGCGATTCCGCCCTGCCGCAGCGGCCACATCAGAATCAGGTTGAGCACAACATTCAGCATTATCGCCGCCAGCGCGATTTTGAGCGGCGTCTTCATGTCTTTGCGCGAATGAAACGCCGGAATAATAACTTTTTGGGCGCAGAATATCGGGATGCCCAGACAATAGAACAACGCCGCATAGTCCGCCGCCGCCAGATCGACCGCGGTGAACCTTCCGCCGAGGAACAGCAGACTCAGTATTTCGCTTCTGAACACCACAATGAACGCGGTCAGCGGAATGCAGACAAAGTAAACGTGACGCAGGCCAAACGCGATGTCTTCGATGAACTCCGCTTTGTCGCCGCGCGCCGCCGCCTTGGACATGTCCGCCAGCAGTACCGACCCCAGCGCCAGCGCAAACACTCCGATCGGCAGATCCACGATCCGCTCGGTGTAACTCAACGCCGGAACCGCCTCCGGCCCCAGCCATGCCGCCAGCGACCGGTCAACTATGAAGCCGATCTGAGTCGCCGATCCGCCGATCACCCCCGGCAGCATCAGCCGCCAGAGTTTTTGCAGCATCGGACGGTTTTTGAGCGCATCGCGGCTGAACACCGGCAGTCGGTCGTGTTTCCACAGCAGCGCAACCAGCAGCAGTAAATGCAGCAGTCCGGCCAGCAGCGTGGCCCAGGCCAGATATTCCAGCAGCGGCAGCGGCGAGCCAACCGCCCGCCAGCCGCACCACGCCAGTGTGGCGATGATGAAAAGATTCAGCAGCAGCGCCCCCAGCGCCGGCAGGAAAAACACCCGCCGGGTGTTCAATACCGCCCCCGACGCCCCCACCAGGCAGATGAAGAACGCATACGGCATCACCAGCGGCAGCAGTTGAAGCGCCAGTTTGACGTGTTCGTAATTTTCCGGCAGCACCGGCTCGATGAATCTCAGCGCCAGCCACGCACCGCCGCCGACCACTCCCACCAGCACCAGCAGGACAAAACTGAGCAGCGCGAACACCACCGAGAGATTATAGCGGACTTTTCCGGCGCCGTCCTTCTCTTCGATCTCGCTGAGAATCGGAATCAGCGCCGACCCCAGCGCGCCTTCGCCGAGGATGCGGCGGAACAGGTTCGGCACCATGATCGCCAGCGTCCACGCGCTGGCGGCAACGCCGCCGCCGAGTATCCGGGCTTCCAGCATTACGCGGAACAGCCCCAATATCCGGCTGGCCAGGGTGGCGACCGCCACTCCGGCGGAGCTTTTCAGGATGTTTCCACGGCGGTCGGCCATAATGAAATTTCCGCGTTTAGACCGAGAATTTTATAAAGACGCAGTCGCCGTCCTGCACGATGTATTCCTTGCCTTCGGTGCGGAGCTTGCCGGCCAGTCTGGCCTTGTTCCACGAACCGTTGGCCACCAGATCGTCGTAGGAGACGACCTCCATGCGGATGAATCCGCGGCACATGTCGGTGTGAATTTTGCCGGCCGCGACCGGCGCCGGGGAGCCGCCCTGCACCGTCCACGCCCGGGTTTCGTCGGTTCCGGTGGTGAAAAACGTTATGTAGTTGAGCAGCCGGTAGCCGACGTGAATTACGCTGGAAAGTCCGCGCTCCTTCATTCCCAGCTCCTCCATGAACATAGCGGCCTCGTCCGGTTCCAGCTGGTTGAGTTCATCCTCCAGCTTGGCGCAGACCGGAACCACCTCCATGCCGTGTTTTGCCGCGAACTCACGCAGTTCGATCGCCTTGGGGTTGTCGGCAAAACCGCGGAAGCTCTCCTCGTCGGTGTTGGCGACCACGAAGGCGGGCATCACGGTGAGCAGACCGAGCGACTTGACGAACGGATCGATTTTTTCGTCTTCTTGGTCCCATTCCGGCAGGCGGCCGTCGGACAGCGCGGCGGAGAAACTGCGCAGGACCTCAAGTTCCATTTTTGCGTCGGGCGAGGGGGACCTTCCCATTTTTCCGGCGCGCTCCAGCCGTTTTTCAATCATTTCCAGGTCGGCCAGCATCAGTTCGGTGAGGATCACTTCGAGGTCGTTCACCGGATCGACCTTGCCGGAAACGTGCACCACGTTGGAGTCCTCGAACAGCCGGACGACGTGGGCGATCGCGTCCACGTTGCGGATATGGCCGAGGAACTGGTTGCCCAGCCCCTGGCCCTGACTTGCGCCGCGAACCAGCCCGGCGATGTCGATAAACTTCAGACTGGTCGGCACGATCCTTGCCGACTTTTCGATGTCGGCCAGCACTTTCAGCCGCTCGTCCGGAACCGCCACCACGCCGGTGTTCGGTTCGATGGTGCAGAACGGAAAATTGGCCGCTTCCGCCGACCCGGAACACAAAGCGTTGAAC
>JAEWSS010000285.1 GCA_023459755.1 Verrucomicrobiota bacterium
GCTGCCGGCCGGTCTGCCGCCGGACTACATCGAGAGTGAGCGGCTCCGGGTGGAGGCCTACCGTAAATTGTCGCGCGCGGCGTCGCTTGACGAGCTGGCCGCCCTGCGCGAGGAGTTCCGCGACCGCTACGGCGCTTTGCCGGAGGCGGCGGACAATCTGTTCGGCGTCACCCGGATACGGATTCAGGCGGCCAGAAAAAATTATGTCGGCGTGTCGGTGGGCGAAGGTCTGGCGTTGTTCCGGACGGTCATCGGAACGCCATTCCGGATCGAAGGGCGGATTCCAACCGTAAGTCCGCTGCTGACGCCGCACGGCAAGCTGGCGCGGCTGGCCGAGATCGCCAATTTGCTTTGAACGCGATGGCGCGGTGGACGGCGTCTGCCGTCGGGTTGCGTCCGTCGGCTTTACTTTCGTTCGCGCGTGTGGTATATTAATGACACGAACAGTCAAAGACGGAGGAGGCGCGACGCGATGGACGGATTTATTGAAAAAATTTCGGGCGAACTTGCCCGGCTTGAAAATTCCGGTCAGTTTCGCCGTCTGCGCGAAACGAAGGTTCTGCCGGACGGTCGCGCCGAACTCGACGGCCGCGTTTATCTGAACTTTTCCGGCAACGACTATCTCGGCGTGGCCGGCGACCCGCAGCTCCGCCGCGAATTTTACCGCGAACATTCCGGCGATCTGCCGCTGCTTGCCGCCACCGGATCGCGTCTGCTGGGCGGCGACACCCCGGCGCATGAAAAGCTGGAAGCCACGCTGGCGCGGCTCTACGGCGCATCGGCGCTGGTCTTCAACTCCGGGTATCACGCGAACGTCGGCATCCTTCCGGCGCTGACCGGACGGGACGACGCGGTTTTTTCCGACAAGTTGAATCACGCAAGCATTATCGACGGTCTGCGGCTCTGCGAATGCAAGTTCCACCGCTATCCGCATTTGGACTACGACCGGCTGGAGGCCATGCTCGACGAGGCATGGAAAGAGGGGCGGCGCAGCTTCATCATCTCCGAGTCGGTGTTCAGCATGGACGGCGACACCGCCGACATCCCGCGGCTTATTGAGCTGAAAAAACGATTTCAGGCGGTACTGGTGATCGACGAAGCCCATTCCGTGGGCGTCCGCGGCCGCGACGGGCTGGGCATGTGCGCCGAGTTCAAGGACGATGTGGATGTGATCGTCGGCACGTTCGGCAAAGCGTTCGGTTCGGCCGGAGCCTACTGCGTAACCTCGCGGACGATCCGCGACTATCTGATAAATTTTATGCGGCCGTTTATTTTTTCCACCGCGCTGCCGCCGGTGGTCGCATTGTGGAGCGACTTTGTACTGAACCGGATGACCGGTTTTGCCGACCGCCGCCGCAAATTGGCGCTGCTGGGCGACCGGGTGCGCGCGGCGGTGGCCGCCGCCGGTCTGCGGACGCTGGGCGACTCGCAGATTGTTCCGGCGATTGTCGGAGAAAACGCTCCGGCGCTTGCTTTGGCGGAAAAAATGCGCGCCGCCGGTCTGCTGACGTTTGCGGTGCGGCCTCCGACCGTGCCGGTCGGCAGTTCCAGACTGCGCCTGAGTTTGTCTTCGGCGCTGCCGGACGACACGCCGGAACGGATCGCGGAGGCGTTAAAATGAGGGTGATCGAACTCGCCGGGCCGGGCGAAAACGGCGAT
The DNA here is from genome assembly GCA_023459755.1 of Verrucomicrobiota bacterium. Lineage (GTDB taxonomy): Bacteria > Verrucomicrobiota > Lentisphaeria > Victivallales > Victivallaceae > CALXXL01. Next base: position 1,660 of record JAEWSS010000285.1, read on the forward strand.
CTGCTGCTGGTGTTCGACGGCTTTGGCGGTTCGTCCGTCCGGTCGCGCGCGGTGGCTGAACTGGCCCCGGACGGCGGCGCGCTGTGGTATGTGTACGACTATACCGACGAGGATTTTCCGCTGGAAAAACTGCGCGGGTTCAAAAATATTCATCTGGCGGCGTGGTCGCTGGGCGTCTGGCAGGCGGCGCGAACGCTGCGGCGGGTTGAGCTGAAGAGCGCGTGCGCGTTCAACGGAACGTTGAACCCGGTGTCGGCGGAGTGCGGGATCGCTCCGGAAATATTTCACGCCACGGCGGAGAACTGGAGCGAGATTGCGCGGCGAAAATTCAACCGGCGCGCCGGAATACCGGAGGAGTTCGCCTCCGATCGCCCGGTCGAGGCGGAAAAGTTGGAGCTTATGGCGCTGGAAATGCGGATAACCGGAGCGGACGAGCCGCCTGAAAATCTTTACAAACAGGTGTTTTCCGGTGAAAACGACCGGATATTTCCGCTGGAAAATCAGCAGCGGTGCTGGCGGAAATGTCCGCTGGAGCCGGTGGTGCTGACCGCGCCGCATTATATCTGGAATCTGGCGGCAAAGGCGGCTGACAATGAATAAAAAAATGATTGAACAACGCTTCGGACGCCATCTGCCGACCTATCGCCGTTACGCGATCGTTCAGCGTGAGATGGCGGTGAAACTGCTGGCGCTGTTGGCGGAGCGGACCGGGCGGAGCGGGTTCAGCCGGATATTGGAAATCGGATGCGGGTCCGGCCTGCTCAGTGAAAAACTTGAAGCGGCGCTGACTTATGAAAAACTTTTTTTGAATGACCTCGTCGATGACTGCGCGGATCTGACGCTGCGGATCGACGATTCGGAGTTCTTGTCCGGCGATGTGGAGACGGTCGATTTTCCGGCGTCGCTCGATCTGGTGGTCAGCAATGCCGCGCTGCAGTGGGTAAACGATCTGCGCGGCGTATTTGTCCGGGTGCAACAGGCGCTGCTGCCGGGCGGAGTGTTCGCCTTCAGCACCTTTTCGCCGCGCAATCTGGGTGAAATCCGCGAACTTTGCGGTTGCGGTTTGAACTACCGCGAGCCGGAGGCGCTGGCGGCGCTCGGCCGGGAATTTTTTTCCGGCGTCGAGGTTCTGGAATATAAAACCGTGCTTCGGTTCGACACGCCGCTCGACGTGCTGAAGCACCTGAAATACACCGGAGTCAACGGCGTGGACAACGGCGTCCGCTGGACCCGCGGCAAACTCGAAAAATTCTGCGCCGACTACGAACGCCGGTTCTCCGATGGCTCCGGCCGGGTCGGACTGACGTTTGCTCCGGTCTATTTTTTCGGCAGAAAGGAAATTGAAAAA
>JAEWSS010000286.1 GCA_023459755.1 Verrucomicrobiota bacterium
TGACAGAGGGTTTTGATTTCAGCGACAACTCTCTTGAGGTGATCTTCGATCCCGGTTCAATGAGCTCCGGACAAACCAAAACCTTCGAGCTGATCGGTCTGGATACCGAAACTCCGGACATTCTGTCGGTTCAGATTCTGACCCCATCCGGAACAGTGCTGGCCTCGATGGACTTTGGCGAGACCGTGTCCAGCGGTATTTTCAGTTACGAGGTGGACAGCAGTACCGGCGGTATTGCCTTCAGCTGTACAAAACGCTGAGTTTCAAACCCAAGTCGGCGGATATTTTCCGCCGGCTTGTTTAACTACCTGGAAAACAAAAAAAGCGCGCCGGATTTCCGGCGCGCCATATTTTTGTCTAAATCAACGATCAGTCGTTTCCGTATTCCTCTTCAAGATCAATATTGCCGAACCCCTCATCCGTCATCACGTTGCGCAAAAATGACTGTTTATACAATCCGGCAAGGTCATTGCTGTCGCCCACATGACCGTCGGCATAGGCAATATTGCCGATACCGTTGTGACGCCGATAAAGCCCGCCCCATGTCGGCGCCCCCTTCCGATAATACCAGTAGCACTGATTTCCAGTCGTCGGGTTGGTGCTGTCGGCAAATTGACTGCCGTATACCGAATCCAGCAGCATGATATATGTCGATGCCGGAGCATTGTGCAGCTTGACAATACTGCACTCCTTCTGGGATGACGACGAATATTTTACGCTCTGTTCGCAGTTGTACTCTTCATAGTCCGGCAACGATTCAGAATCAAGGAAAACCGCGCCGTAGCACGCCTGAGCCGTGTTTGCGTTGTCCGAGTCGATTCCTGACGGACAGTAGGTAATTTCACGCCCTCTTAAGGCAACCAGTTCGCTGATACCGAGATATTGCGGCATAGTGGAAAAACGAAACCACGGATCGGGGTATTGTCCGGGCCACGGCACCAGCATTGCCGCGCCTTTGTTGTCCTCGCCGTACATCATCATCGCCTGAGTGCTCTGGCGCAGATTGCCGACGCAGGATATCCGGTTCGCCATTTCCCTGGCCCGCGCCAGACTCGGCAGCAGCATTGACGCCAAAATCGCAATAATCGCGATCACCACCAACAGCTCAATCAACGTAAAACGCAGCTTCATTATCAACCACCCTTTCACTGTCCGTTTTTCCTTGTTTGGACTTTATAATAGCACACCTGACAACGCTTTGCCAACTTTAATACACTTTTTTTGCACTTTTTATAAAAAAAAGCGGACTCCGTCATGAAAAACGGAGTCCGCGACCGTACTCAAAAAGTCAAGTCTGAACTTATTCAGCCTTGGGAGCTTCGTCAGCCTTCGGCGCATCGGCCTCGACCCACTGAAGTATAGCCATTTCAGTGGCGTCGCCGATCCGCTTGCCAAGCTTGAGAATGCGAGTGTAGCCGCCGGCCCGTCCGGCAAACTTCGGAGCGATCTCCTCCACCAGTTTGCGAACCAGAGCCTTGCGCTCTTCGCCGCGGGTCTGAAGCCGGGCGATAAGCAGACGGCGATGATGCAGGGAATCGCTCTTGGCCATAGTGACCGTCTTTTCCGCCACGCGGCGGGCTTCCTTCGCCTTAACCAGCGAAGTGGTGATCTGTCCGTGTTCGATCAGGCTGCAAATCATGTTGGCCAGCATCGCGGAGCGATGGGCGCCGGAGCGGCCGATTTTGAAAGTATGTACGCGATGACGCATTTATTTTTCCTCCTGCTGCGGCTTCTGTTCCTCACGCACCCGGGCGGACTCCCGCTCCAGCGCGTTGGAGAGGTTCTCAGACAGCTGCATACCCAGCTCCAAGCCGAGTTTTTCGATTTTTTCTTTGATTTCGTCGAGCGATTTCTTGCCGAAATTACGGTATCTGAGCATCCGGGTTTCGGTCTTGGTGCAGAGTTCGCCGATCAGCTTGATCTCCGCGTTGTTCAGGCAGTTCATGGCGCGCACCGAAAGATCGAGCACGTCAACATCCTGGCTCAGAAGTTTGAAGAGATGAAGTTCCTCTTCATTCATCATTTCCTTCACGTCCTTTTCAGCGGTCTGACCGCCGATAAAGACCTGAAGATGATCGCGGAGAATCCGGGCGGCCTGCTCAACCGCGTCCAGCGGAGCGATGCGGCCGTCGGTCCAGACCTCCAGTTCCAGCGAGTCCATCTCGGTCTCTTCGCCGACTCGCGCGGCGCCGACCTGATAGTTCACGCGGGTAACCGGGCTGAACAGGCAGTCCACCGGAAGCGTGCCGATGACTTGCGACGGCATCACTTTTTCGGCGGGAAGATAGCCTTTGCCCTTCATGATGTCGATCTCGGCGCGGAACGGAAAGTCCTTGTCGAGCGTACAGATCACCTGGTCGGGGTTCAGAATCTCCACCGTTCCGTCGGTGACGATGTCTCCGGCGGTGACGGCTCCGGCCTTGTCTTTCCGGATCTCAAGCGTCTTGACGCTGTCGCTGAACAAGTTCAGCCGCACACACTTCAAATTCAGAATGATCTCGGCAACATCCTCGACCACGTGGGGCAGCGTCTGGAATTCATTGGTGGCGCCTTCAATGCGCACCGCGCAGATCGCCGCGCCTTCCAGACTTGAAAGCAGTACCCGGCGCAAGCTGTTACCCAGCGTGTGACCGAACCCGCTCTGGAAAGGAGCTGCGATAAACTTCGCATAAGTATTGCTGTTTTCTCCCCCGTCGCCGATAATAATGGAGTTGGGCATCGGGAATCCGGTTGCAGCAGTCATTGTATTACCTCCAGAAATGGTTTATAGTCAAAAATTTCCGACTCTGGCATATAAATGCCGGTCCTCTCTCCTGAAACGGACAAGCGTTACACTCTCCGTCTTTTCGGGGGGCGGCAGCCGTTGTGCGGAACCGGGGTAATATCTTTGATCGCAATGACTTCAATGCCGCTGGCAGCGATGCCGCGGACCGCGGATTCACGACCGGCGCCCGGCCCCTTGATCCGCACTTCCACTTCCTTCATTCCGAGAACCTGGGCCTTCTTCGCGGCGTCTCCGGCGATCACCTGAGCGGCATAAGCCGTGCTCTTGCGCGATCCCTTGAAACCGTTCTTGCCGCCGGTGCTCCAGCAAAGAACATTGCCGTGCAGGTCGGTGAAGGTGACCTTGGTGTTATTGAAAGTGGCAAGCACATAGGCGATGCCGGACGGAATGTTCCGTCCATTCTTCGCGCGCTGCTTGATTTCGCGGGTCTCGACCGCGGCGCCTTCGGCGGGAGCGGCGGGCTCGGCCTGTACGTTCTGATTCAATTCTTCAGCCATATTAAAATCCTTGAGTTTTATCTTTTTTCACGCTACTGTTCGCGGCAGCTCTCGACTACTCGGTCTTGGCGGCCAGACGACGCTGAGTTTTGTCGCGGATGGCGCCGATCGTAATCTTCTTGCCCTTGCGGGTACGGGCGTTGGTCTTGGTGCGCTGTCCGCGAACCGGCAGACCGCGGCGATGGCGGATGCCGCGATAGCAGTTGATCTGCTGAAGACGGCGGATGTCGGCGGAGATAACGCGACGCAGGTCGCCTTCCACCAGGATTTCGTTCTGAAGATATTTAGTGATAGCGGCGGTCTGCTCGGGGGTCAGCGCGCTGGCCTTGAGGCCCACGGGGATTCCGAGTTTCGTAATGATTTCCATGGCCTTGGCCGGCCCGATCCCGTAGATGTAGCGCAGGGAGTACTCGATGCGCTTGTTGCCGGGGATGTCAACACCGATGATTCGCGGCATAGTATCTTATCCTCTTTTACTGTTATTGGGTTATCCCTGTCTCTGCTTATGGCGGGCGTTACGCGAGCAAATGACGCGCACTACGCCTTTGCGCTTGATGATTTGGCAAAATTCGCATCTGCGTTTTACCGAGGCTCTCACTTTCATGGCGACTTCTCCTAAAGTTTTACCCGCCGGAAAACCGGCATATTTTATGAAAACGACTATTTAATAACTGTTCCGTTGCCGACCGAATATTTTTTGCGCCGCACCTGTCGGATTGTCTTTCATCCCGACAGCTGCCGGATTTGCTTTCCCCCCGCCACTTGCCGATTTTTGCATCGACGCCTGCCGGATTCGCTTTCCCCCGCCACTTGCCGATTTTTTGATTCGACGCCTGCCGGATTCGCTTTCACCCCGTCACTTGCCGATTTTTTGATTCGACGCCTGCCGGATTTTCGGTCAACCCCGATTAAACGCGGACGATGAGGATATGCGGACAATCGCCGCAATAACACCGCTCTCGTTTAAAACGAACAAAAGCCTCTGCCGCATCCGCCGGTCTTTCTTTCAAAAACCCTCGGCCGCAGCACAGCTTTTTTGCATTGTCCCCTCCACGAGCGGTGGAATAGCGATATGAAGAGAACCGCTTAAGTGCATATAATTTACATGCTTGAAACGCAATTGCAATTTTTTTTTTAAAATTTTTTGCTTTTTTTTGCAGTCGTGCAGGAAATCAACCGAAAACAACGCCGAACAGCAGTGCAGCGGAACCGAAAACCACCGGAATTGAAAAATTGTCGTTCACCCTGAGCTGTTTTGCGAACAATTCCGCCAGCGCCGCCGCGCATACCGCCGGAACCGACGCAATATAAAGCAGTTCAGGCGCTTCCGCCAAACCGAGAAACAGCGCCGCGCCGCCATAACCAAAGACGACGAACGCCGCACAGCCCTCCCACGATTTGCCGTTGACCTTATGGCGGCCGAACCGCCGGCCGATCAGCGCCGCCGCGGTGTCGCCAACCAGCATCACCGCCAGTGACGGAGCCGCGACGGACACCGGAAAAAAAAGCAGCGCCAGCGATGAGGCGCCCAACACATAAGGCCCGCCGCTGACGATCCATTGCCCGGGCAACGGCTCCCGACGCAGCATTCCGCCGAAAATCATTTTATACAACGGAGCAATCACCGGAATCCCAAGAACATACAGCCGTTCAACAAACACACTCAGAACAAATAGAACCGCAAATGCGATGCACATTGACAACCGCCGGGATTCGCCGCACAGCACCATGGCCAGCGGCATCCATAACGAGCTTAAATGCACCAGTTTGCGCCGGACTTCCCCGGCGTAGGAGATCACTCCGCCGCCGGAATCGCCGGTGAGATTCACAGCTCCTCCGCCCGCTTGAGGATGGTTTCCACCGAGGCCATCCGCCCCTTGCCGGGCGCACCGCAGGCAACGTGACCGAAGTCCGGTTCGACCACCACAACGCCATATTCGCGAAGCAGCGACAGGTTCCGAACGAACGCCGGCGACTCATACATCGCCGGATTCATCGCCGGAGCCGCCAGCACCGGTTTGCGGAAGGTGATAAGAAACGTTGAAAGCGCATCGTCGGCAATGCCGTTCGCCCATTTGCCGATGATGTTGCAGGTGGCGGGCGCAACGATGGCGATGTCGGCAGACTCGGCGAGGGCGACATGTTCCGGGCGCCAGTCCTGCACATTGAAGCAGTCCACCGTCACCGGGTTGCGGGATAACGTCATAAAGGTTAGAGGAGCAACAAGTTTGCAGGCATTTTCCGTCATAATGACATGGACGCTGCACCCCATCTGGGTAAGTTTACTGCACAAATCCGCGTACTTGTAGGCGGCGATGCCGCCGGTGACGCCGAGAACGATGTTTTTCTTCATTTAAGGATGATCCCAACTTAAATTCTGCGCCGTTTGGTGCTGAGTTTGAATGACGCGATCAGGTCAAGCATTTCAGCCGACGCGGTTTTCAGGTCGTCATTCACCACGATATAGTCGTACTTGTCGGCGAATGACAGTTCAAATTTCGCCTTGCCGATGCGCTGTTCGATCTGTTCGGCGGAGTCGGTCGCCCGGCCGCGCAGACGGCCTTCCAGCACCTCGAACGACGGCGGCGCGATGAAGACAAATTCGCAGACCGCGGCCAACATCGGATCGCTCATGCAGGCGCGGCGGATCTGCATGGCGCCCTGAACGTCGATATCGAGAAACACGTCGTCGCCGCGCACAACCGGTTCAAGCAGCTGGCTTTTCAGCGTTCCGTAAAAGTTGCTGAACACCTCGGCGTATTCGACGAATTCGCCGGCGGCGATCCGCCGTTCAAATTCGGCGCGCTCCAGAAAAAAATATTCAACGCCGTCCCGTTCGCCGCCGCGCGGACCGCGGGTGGTGCATGAAATCGAAAACGCGAGGTGCGGCAGCGACTCCCGAACCAGTCCGCACAAAGTTGACTTACCCACGCCGCTCGGTCCGGAAACAATAACCGCGGTGCCGTAAAGCTGTTTCATTTTTTTGCTCCCAAACATTCGTTTTCCCAGCCGGGAAAATTCCATTCCAGCGGAAATCCGGCGCACTGCCGGGGTTTGACCTTCTGAAGCATACAGCGGTTGTCGGCGGTCAACCAGGCGCACGATCCGTCCGGCCGCTCAAGCAGAGTGAGTCCGCGGCGGTCGCGGGTCAACGCGGTGTGGCGGTCGATAAACTCCGTCACCTCCATGCCGATGAACGCGGCGATCGCGTCCGTCTCGTCCGCCGAGATTCTGACCGGGCCGGGCCAGCGGCAGCACCGCCCGCACCCGGCGCAGACAAAGCCGGACAATATCTTACTGGAAGTCCTCGATGGTGTAGTCATCGCCGCGCAGATCGATAAAGAATATGCCGGTAATCAGGTCGGCCACCTCAACCGGGTGGAGATATACTTCGCCTTCGACCATCAGACCAAGCGCACCGCCGAAGCGCCAGAAGTCGCGTTCGCCGTCATAAAAGTCATATACCACATCCTCGGTCGGGCTGGGGATGCCGATGAAGTCCTGCTGATAACTCTTGACCGAACCGAGCACGCCGATGCGTTCAACCGCCTCCTGCTGGGTGGAAATCAGCGCCCAATACCAGCCGTTGCGCACGCCGACGCCGTACTGCCGGTTGTAGTCCTTGACCAGACTTCCGACCCAGCCGATGCCGCCGCCGCCCTTGCAGTATTCCGAGCCCATAAGCTCGATGCGAACCGTATTGCCCATCCCGGCGGAAATGCTGAACACGTCGAGCGCGTCCATTATGCGGTTGGCCGGCCAAAGCATGATTTTGCTGCCGACGCTGTCAGCCATCGCCGACGCGCCGATCCCCAGTGACGCGACAAACGCCGCGACCGCCAAAAATCTTTTCATCATATCACCTCTGTTTTATGGTTATACATGATAAGTTAGCCGTGTTTTCAACGCTTTTCAAGCGTCAAACTCTTATTTTCCAGCAAATAGCGGATCGCCGCCGCCGCGCAGAAGCCGCCGAAAGCCGCCGGCAGATATGAAATCGAACCGGGGGCGGAACGCCGACCGGCCGACGGATCGGAAAACTGCTCGACGCCGCCGTGCGGCTCCTCCGAAGAAAACACCACCGGAAAACGACAGTCGCCGCCGGCCGCCCGCACCGAGTGGCGAACCGCCCTCGCCAGCGGGCAGTGATGACTCTTTTCCAGCGTGGACATTTCAATCTTCGACGGATCGAGTTTTCCGGCCGCGCCCATGCTGGAAACCAGTCCGCAACCGCGCTCCAGCGCGCCGAGAATCAGTGCGGTCTTGGCGCGGACCGTGTCGATGGCGTCGATCACAAAATCGAAGCCGAGGTCAAGAATTTCACCGATTCGCGGCGCTTCCACAAACTCGTCAAACACGGTTATCTCCAGTTCCGGGTTGATGTCCAGCAGCCGGTCGCGCATTATGCCGACCTTGCTTTTTCCGACCGTCGAATGAAGTGCCGGCAGCTGACGGTTCAAATTGCTTTCGCTCACCGTGTCGCCGTCGACCAGCACGATCGAACCGACGCCGCCGCGCACCGCAAACTCAGCGGCGAAAGCGCCAACGCCGCCAACGCCGACCACCAACAACCGCGACCTCCGCAATTTTTCAAGACCGTCAACCCCGATCAGAAGTTCCGTTCGTTCAAACATTTTCCGTTTTTTTCACTCCTGTAAACTCATCGAAACGGCGGTTCATCCGCTCCGTCAGCAATTCCACATCCACGCCGCAGCGCCCGGCCGCCAGACGGTAAAATGCGGCATAATCGAAAGGCGCATCGGCGTCCGCGTCGCTCTCCAGCACAAAATCGTCAAGATGACGCACCGCGAACTCGCGCGGACTCTGCGAAACCAGCCGCCCGGCGTCACGCTGACGGCGATACTCCTCCGGCGACCCGGTGAAGCGGTGCAGCAGCACCCGGTTCGGCCGGTTTTTCAATACGCCGTTCAGCTCCGGGTAGGCCCGCACACAGTGAATCACCACCGGAACCCCGCCGCCGAAACGATCCAGCAGCGCGGTCAGAAACTCAATCTGACGCGCCATCGGAACCGCCAGACGGCGATCCAGCCCGACTTCACCCAGTGCGACCGCGCCGTCAAGATTCAATCCGGCAACTGTTTTCTCAATGTCACCCCCCGCCATGTCAGGTAAAACCTGAAGCGAAAAATACGGAACCGCGATCCGGGCCGGCGACGACACCAGTCCGCGCACACCGTCCGGCGCCGGACGATGCAGATGAAAATCAACGTAATCCATATTCAATTACCGTCAAATTATCCGTCATTTTATCCGCAAAATCAGCCGTCGGCGCATCCGTCACTTTTCCGTCAAATTTGTCCGTCACTTTTTATCGTCTTCATTTACAGGGACTTCAAGCGTCTTATCCGCGCCGCTCCCGTCCGTCATTTTTATTTTGACGGATTCCGGATGCAGCATGCCGCGCAGAATGACGACAGCCTCCGGCCAGCGCGGAGTAAGCCGGAAAATCAGATCGACATCCTCGATCGCATACAGTTTTCCATCCCTTGCCGCCGGAACCGCCAGATGCTTTTTCAGCGACTCCAATGTCATCCCGCCGTTCGCCGGGAAAAACACCGCCTCCGGCGCGGCGGCTTCGATCACCTCCGACGACGGATAAAAATAACCGGCGTCAACCCCGCCCAGCACATTCACGCCGCCGGCCAGCGCCACAAAATCGTTGAAAAAAGCGCGGCGGCCGCAGGACATCGGCGGATCGTCCCACAACAGCAGCAGCGTTCCGACCGAAGCCGTGCCGGAGATTTCGTCTGCGAATTCCCGCCGCGCCCGTTGGCTTTTCGACTTCAGCTCAGCCGCCTTTTCCTCCACATTGAGCAGTCCGCCGAGGACGGTCAGCGCCGCCTCGTAGTCGTCCAGCGAATTAAGCGGCAGCACTTCAACCCGAATGCCAAGATCGTTCAGCGACTGTTTGACCGCCGGGTCCTGAAGTGTATCGGACACCACCAGATCGGCATTCAAAGTCATCACCACCTCCAGATTCGGCGTGGCGAAGTCGCCGGCCGCCGGCAGGTCCAGCGCCGCCGCCGGACGGTTGCAGGACGAACTGCGCCCGACCAGAAGCGGGCCGCCGCCCAGCGCAAAGATGGTTTCGGTCAGTGCGGGCGACATCGACACCACCCGAACCGCCGCCGCCTGAAACAGCGGCAGAACGCAAATCACTCCGGTCAATAAGAAAAATATGCGGTTCTTCACAGTCATATTCCATATTTTTCAAGGCGACGGTAAAAGGTGCGTCGCGGAATTCCCAATTTCCGGGCGGCCAGCGTCCGATTGCCGCCGCACTCCTTGAGAGTGCGTTCAATCAGCGCCCGTTCATGCGCGTCGATGGTGGAGCCGCCGGAGTCCGGAACAACCGAAATCGCGCCGACCTCCCCCGCGCGAATCGACGGCGGCACATCGGCCAATGCGATCTCGCCGCCGCGCCCCAGCACCACCATGCGCTCCACGGCGTTGCGCAGTTCGCGGATGTTGCCCGGCCAGGAATAGCGGCAGAGCGCGTCCATCGCCTCGGGAGAAACCGTCATTTCGCCGCGATTGTTTTCGGCGGCAAAACCGTCAAGAAAGCGCCGCACCAGAAGCGGAATGTCCTCCGGGCGTTCGCGCAGCGGCGGCAGTTCGATCGAAACCACGTCCAGCCGGTAGAACAAATCCTCGCGGAACTTGCCTTCCGCCACCAGTTTACGCAGGTCGCGGTTGGTTGCGGCGATCAGTCTGGCGTTGCTGTGAATGACCTCGTTGCCGCCCAGTCGCTCGAAATTGCGGGACTCAAGCACCCGCAGAAGTTTGACTTGAACCTGGAGGTCGATTTCGCCTATTTCATCAAGGAACAGCGTCCCGTCCTCGGCCAGTTCAAACCGCCCTTTTTTCTGCTCCACCGCCCCGGTGAAGGCGCCGCGCTCATGGCCGAAAAGTTCGCTTTCCAGCAGCGTCGCCGGCAGCGCCGCGCAGTGAACCGCCACAAACGGACCGCTGCGACCGCTCAACTCGTGAATCGCGTTGGCGGCCACCTCCTTTCCGGTTCCCGACTCGCCGGTCAGCAGCACCGTGGTGCGCGACGGCGCGATCTGCCGGATCAGTGCATACACTTCGCTCATCGCGGGCGAAGCGGCCACCATTTTCGCGGCGTCGCCGCCGCCGGCCAGTTGAGTGCGGAGCCGCCGGTTCTCCGCCTTGAGGTCGCGTGCTTCTCCGGCGCGCTTGAGCACCAGCTCAAGATGATTCAGATTGACCGGTTTTTCAACAAAGTCGAACGCGCCGGTCTTCAGCGCCTCCACCGCCGACTCAATGGTGCCGTAGGCGGAAAAGACAATGCAGGTCGGCTGCGGCTCGTGCGCCAGCGCCGCCTTCAGCACCGCCTGACCGTCCGCGCCCGGCATGCGCAGATCGGTCAGAACATAGTCGTAGTTGTTGCGCTTCAAAAGATTAAGCGCCACCGTGCCGTCCTCGGCATTGGTCACGATGTATTTGCGCGAGAGATAGCGGGTCATCGCCTCGCGGGTCGAACGTTCGTCATCCGCGAGCAGAAGTGTTGGTTTATCAGGCATCCTTTTCCGTCCTTTCCGGCAGCTGGGCGAAGTTGCTCCGGCGGTCGCTCCGCGGGAACTTGATTTGAAAACTCAAGCCGCGCCCGGTGGCGCTCGACACACCGAACAATGCGCCGTGCTCCTTGAATATGCGTTGTATTATCATCATTCCAAGACCGGTGCCTTCGGACTTGAAGGTTTTGAACGGCTCGAACATCTCGTTCAGCTGTTCGGAGGTGACGCCGCTTCCGGAGTCGGAAAAAACCACGATCAGGAATTTTTCGTCGTAGGAAAACGCGATGTCAACACTGCCGCCCTCGCTCATCGCCTGAAGCGAATTTTTCAGTATGTTGTAGAAGGCCTGCTTGAGCTGCGCGGCGTCGCCCATGATCTCCGGTACATGCTCCGGAGCATTGAAGCCGACCGAGATCCGTTTCAATTCAAATTCCTGCCGCATGAAATTCAGCGTCTCCATCACCACCGCCGGCAGATTGAGCGGCGCCAGCCGGGGGCGGCCGGGACGAACCGCGTGCAGAAACTGGTGAATGATATTGTCCAGCCGCTCGACCTCGCCGACACAGCTTTTCACCATCGCGGCGGTCTCCGACATTCCGGCGATTCCGGCAATATCCTGCTCGATCAGCTGAAGATTAAGGTAAAGACTGTTCAGCGGATTGCCGATCTCGTGCGCCACTCCGGCGGCCAAAAGCGACACCGCCTCGGCGGTGCTGGCGCTCAATTCATCGCTGGTTTTGCGCCGCTCCTCGGTCACGTCGTGCAGAATGGCGATCGCGCACGACTCGCCGTTCAGCTCCTGAGGCACCAGATACAGACGCAGAAAACGATGGGTCGGATACGATATCTCAAGTTCTTCGCGCAGCAGTCGCGTCCACTCATCGACGTCGAGTTGAAGCACCTGTTTCCAGTCCACACTGCGGATGAAGTGCGACAATCTTACCTTGGTCAGATCGGCCGGCAAACCCAGCAGATCGCGCGCCGCCTTGTTATGGTAGCGTATCCGCAGTGTCCGGTCGATCACCAGTATTCCGTCGTTCACCGCGTTCAGAATCGTGGCGAAAAACCCCTTGTCCTTGCTCAGGCGCAGCAGATAGGCCTGAAGACTGCCGCCGTCGATGGCGTCCACCCGTTCGATAAACCGGTCGGTAAAGCTCTTTTTTTCCACCATGTGTCAATCCCTCCATCTTAGTGTCAATTTGACACACTTTGAAAAAAAATCAAGTCGCATCACAAAAAAAATGCCGTCGGACTCAAAAATCCGACGGCGCAGAAACCGTTTCTCCGGTTTTTCGACGGTCATCGCCGCGTCCGTTGTGCCGAACGCGCCGCCGTCGAAACCGTGTTACTTGTTTTTCAGGTCAAGCGCTCCGGTCGGGCACTCGGTGACGCAGGCCAGGCAGTCCGCGCAGGAGAGCGGCAACCCGTTGTCGAACGCAGTGCCGACGTAGGTCGAAAAGCCGCGCCGCTTGGCGGAAAGCAGCGACTTGTTGATCACTTCCTTGCAGACCTTCACGCAGGTGCCGCACTTTATGCACTTGCCGCGATCCTGAATGATGAGCGGATGACGGGTGTCGTACGAAACCGCCAGCTTGCCGCCCTTGATCGCGCACGGCGACGCTCCGCACTTGGCGGACTGACTGCGCAGACGGCAGTCCGTCTTGTCGGTGCAGGAGCATTCGATGCAGCGCTCGCCCTCGTGACGGATGGTTTCCACGCTCATCGTTCCGGCGACTTCCTTGAAGGTGGTTTTGCGCTCTTCAAGACCGATCATCGGCAGTTTGGCGCGCGGCGAATTGCTGACCTTGTCGGAGACAAAAACCAGATCTTTTTCGGTCATCGACGCCCAGTGTCCGCGTGAAACGTTCACCTGGGGTTCGGGCCGATATTTAACGCCGGTCAACATGCCCAGCACGCCGAGCGCCGCCCGACGGCCGCCGGCCACCGCTTCGACCACCGTCGCCGCGCCGGAAACGCAGTCGCCGGCCGCAAAGACCTTGCCGCCGAGCTGCAT
>JAEWSS010000287.1 GCA_023459755.1 Verrucomicrobiota bacterium
TGATTTTTTAAATTATGCAAAAGTTCCGCTTTTCACTCTCGCCGCGTTTGCCTCAACCGGGGACGCATTATGAATGTGGCTTAAGTCCGGGGTCACCGGTCGGCGCGCTGCAACGCAATGACCTGCTCAAGTTTTTCAATAGTGATCGGCTTCAACAGAACGCCGGAGAAGTCATGGAGCGGGAAATTCGCATTGGCTTCAATGTCGGCGGTTACCGCGAATATCGGAATTGCCGACTGTATTCCGCCGCGTCGAACCGACGCCGCCAATTCAGCTCCGCTCATTTCCGGCATCCACATGTCGGTCAGCAGAAAATCGAACGACTGTTGATGGAGCGCGGCAAGGGCTTCACTGCCGCCGGAGGCAAGCGTGGTCGCCACACCGAGTTTTTTCAGCATGGCGGACATTACTTTCAGGTTCATCGGCACATCGTCCACCAGCAGTGCGTGCAGTTCAGCGTTGGTCGTCGCGGTACGCTTGACATCCGGTGCGGGGCGTGCGACGATTTCGGCTTCGGCGAAAATTATATTGTGCAGTGTGGCTGTGAAGTCGGTTCCGCAGCCCGGTTTGCTTTGCAGCTCGATTGTACCGTTCATTTGTTTTACCAGTCTGCGGCAGATTGCCAGGCCAAGACCGGTTCCGCCGTCGCCGCGGTGTCCGCGCATGGCGGAGCCTTGTACAAACAGCTGGAACAGTTTGTGCTGATCTTCAGTTGGAATGCCGCACCCGGTGTCGATCACATGGAAAACCAGTGTGCCGCGGTTGTTGTCTTTGCGCTCAAACCCGGCCTGAACGGTTACGCCGCCCTGCTCGGTGAATTTTACCGCATTGCCGATCAGATTGAACAGTATCTGCCGGAGCCGCAGTTTGTCAAGATACATGGTCGGCATATTTTCCGCAATGGCGGAGCGCAAATAGATGTTGCGTGCCGCGCATTTCATTTTGAAGATGGCGATGACCTCGGCAACCAGATCGTCAAAGCTGAGCGCCTCCGGGGAGAGGATCATTTGTCCGGCCTCAAGTTTAGAGAGGTCGAGCACATCGTTGATCAGTTCAAGCAGTGCGTTGCCGGAGCTGAAGACGCCGGAAAGATATTCCTGTTGTTCGTTCGGCGTCAGACTGCCGTTCTTCAGCAGTTCGGAAAAGCCGATGACGGCGTTCAGCGGGGTGCGGATCTCATGACTCATCGAGGCCAGAAACATGCTTTTTGCGTGTTCCGCCGCCTGAGCCTGTTCCAGTGCGGCGCGGAGTTTTCCGGCGGAGAGGTCGCGTTCGAGCAGCATTTCGATCAAGTGAGCGGCCGAACACAGGAATTGCCGGGTAAGGTCGGTGATCTTGTGTGGTTTCCGGGTGTAAACGACGCCGAGGTCGCCCCACAGTCGGCGGCTCTGCCGGATTCCGCAGAAGTAGATCGACCGCATGTCGAACCGTTCAAAAACATCGGCCCACGAGCTTAGTACTGCACGTTGCTCCGGGTCGTTTAGGTCGGTCAGGAAACAGTCCTGTCCGGCGCTCAGATATTGCATGCTCGGCTCGGAGGGGTTGAACGGGCGGTCTTTCATGCCGCTCAGAATAGACGGAGTTCCGTAATCCATCACGGTGGAACAGGTGTTGCGGTTAAAATCAAGACTCAGTACATAGGCGTAGTCGGCGCCCATATGTTCGGCGATGTTTTTCAGAACCTGATGGATGGCTTCGGGAATATTTTCCGCTTTGAAAAATATTTCCAGACAGGCGTGAAGCACGTTCAGATTGGAGATCAGCGAGTTGAGTTCGGTTACATCGACGCAGGAGGCCAGCAGCAGCGGTCGGCCGTCGGCGTCGGTGAACGGGAGTTTTGTTGTGCGGAAGGTATGGATTTCTCCGTCGGCTCCGACCGCGGATTCGTTCATAGTCTGCGGAACTGTGCTGCGCATCACGGCTTTGTCGGCTTCCTCCAGACGGTCCACGTCCTGCGGACGACCGAAAAGTTCCGCGTCGGTATGGCCGACAATCTCGTCCTGGGCTTTACCGGAAAACTGTTCAAAGGCTTTATTTGCGAGGGTGTAGCGGAAGTCGTCATCAGCCCGTTTTGCGAAGATCATCACCGGAATCAGTCCGAGTACGAGGTTCCACAATTCCATGGTTCTGTGGAACTTCTCGGACTGTCGGGTGATTTCCGTAATATCTTGAATCGCACCGAAATAGACGATATTGTCGGATATTTCGCTTCGGGAGAGCAGTATGCGGTAGTTCCGCTGCGAGCCGAAGTAATCGGAGCGAAACGAGCAGGTGACCTGTTGCTCCCTGCCGCTGTAAAGCAGATCAAGTTTGCGTCGGATATCCGGTATGTCGTCGGCCGCGATCCATTCGTCGACCGCTGCGGCTTTGCCGTCGCGGAGCGGGAACAGTTCGTTCAGTCCGGCGGAGCCGCAGATATCCAAAGTTATTGGATTCAGGCGGAAAACGCCGCTTCTGGTCAGCTTGGTGCCGTATTCCATAAGTTGTTTGTAGTCGCGCAGTTCATCGATGGTGGCCGCCTGCTGTTCGGAAAAATATTTGCGTTCCAGCATCAGACCGGTCAGATGGGCGCCGGCGGCGAGGAAGTCGCACTCCAGTTCGCTGAGGCGCCGCGGCGTTTTATCGTAGGTGACGGCGATATACCCCCAGGGCCGGTCGTTCACCCTGACCAGTGCGCAGAACAGGCTTTTGACGCCGAACCGGAGATTTTTTGCATTCCACAGGCCGAGTTGCTCAACGGCTTCCGGCGCGGTGACGTCGGGGACGCGGACGATTCCGTCGCGCGTCAGCACCCCGTAAAGTTTTATGTTGCTGGGAAATGCTTGGCCATCAACCGGCTTCAGCTCTCCGGAGGCGGAATGATATTCGGCTTCCGGAACAAACGCCGAGTTTTTCTCGTCGAACCGGATAAGGTAGCCGCGCGCCGCCTCCAGCCGCAGACAAAGCCGGCGGACAATTTCGTAAACGGAGTCGGCCTCGGGGGAGAGAATGGCGTCGAAGCAGGCGTTCAGGGTCTGCTGGTTCTGTGTGAGTTCGCTTAATTCGGTGATGTCGGTCATCATGCCGAGCAGCCAGTTGCGGCCGTCGGAAAGTTTCAGGCTTTTGCGGAATGCGCGGACAATGTGCCGCATGCCGTCGGCGTCGGTATAGCTCTGAACATCCTCGCGCATGTCGTGACTGTTCATGGCGCCGCGGTTGTATGCGGAGTTGCGCTCGGCGTCCTCCATGCTGCGGAACAGTTCGCGATCATTTTTGCCGATAATTTCATCGACCGGCCGGCCGAGGCTTGCGGCGCAGGCGGCGTTGCAGTAAATGTAGCGGAAGTCGTCATCGGCATCCAGAATATAGGCGTAGAACGGCATGGCTTTAAGTAGAAATTCGTGGTGTTCGAGCAGTTCATTCTGCTCATTCCGAAGTTTTTCCAAGGCCTGCCTGCCCAGTGTTTCCCGGGTGATGTCCACGGAGACGCAGAGCAGGAGACGTTGGCCGTCCGCGGCGGAAAACGGCGTCATGGTGGTTCTGAAATGCAGTTGTCGGCCGTCGGCGTTGTATGGCGACTCGAAAAACTCCACCGGCTGATTTTTGCGGACGATCTCCTCGTCTCTGTCGCGGAGCTGCAAAAACAACTCGCGGGAGGCGATCAGTTCGGCGTCGTTTTTACCGATCAGTTCCTCGTGTGAGCGGCCCATAAACCGTTCAAAACTTTTGTTGAAGATTGCATAGCGGAAATCATCGTCCACCGCCTTTACGCTGATCATTACCGGAATGGCGTTCAGCACCAGATCCCACAGTTTTAGCGTATCGTCCAGCTGGCGCTCTTTTCTGGTAAGCTCGGTGATGTCCTGGATAACGCCGACCAGCGCCGGATTTTGGGCATTACTGTTGTCCAGCGTGGCGCGGATCTGATAGTTGCGCTGTTCGCCGCCGGACATTGCCCGGTAGTTAAACACGGCGGAGCCGGTATTGCCGTCCAGAAGCGCTTTGACGGCTTTTTGACAGGAATCGACGTCTTTGGGGTGAACAAACTCCTCCACCGGGACGACGACGCCGTCCCGCACCGGCCACAGTTTTTTGAATTCCCGGCTGGACGCCAGCAGTTTGCGGTCTTTGGTCGTCATGCTGAAGTAGGCGGAGTGTGAAAGTTCGGCCGCATATTCCAGGCCGTTCAGTGCGGTTTTGAGCTGGTCGCGCTGCAGGTGTTCTTCGGTGATGTCGCGGAACACCAGAATTGCGCCGGTGATGGCGCCGTTCCGGTCACGAATCGGAGCCGAGCTGTCGGCGATATGATGGCGTTTTCCGGCTGCGTCGATCAGGTCGGTGTGACTGGACAGTTCCACGATATTGCCGGTTCGGAGCGTCCGGGTGACCGGAGAGGGTATCGGACGGCCGTCATTTGAACCGGTTATTTTAAAAACCCGCTCATGCGGCATGCCGAGCGCATCGGCGGATTTGACGCCGGTCATGCGTTCCGCCACCGGATTCATCAGCAGTATATTGCCGTTGGCGTCGGTGGTTATGATGCCGTCGCCGATGGCGTTCAGCGTTCGTCTGAACCATTCGGTATTTTCTTCAGCGCGGGATTGTTCGGCTTCAAGTTCGGTTATTTCGGTTGAGGAGCCAAGTATCAGCTGCGAACCGTCTTTGCCGCTATAGCGACGTTTGACGAGCCGGAACGCGCGGAGTTTTCCGCTTTTATCGGTGAGGTGGGCGGTCTGTTCGGTTTCGGACTTCACGGACTGCGCGGCGGAGATGTCGAGTGCCCGGACTTTTTCCGCGTCGTCGATGCCGAACAGTTCAAAATTGGATCTGCCGAGCACCTGCTCCTCCGGCAGTTGAAAGAAGTCGCAGAGCGCCTTGTTGGCGAAGACATAGCGGTTTCCGTCGTTTATATCTTTGATGAAAATTTGAATTGGCAGTGAATCGACCAGAAGCCGCAGCATTTCAGCGGTTTTTACCGGGGAGCGGCCGCTGCCGTCGGCTATGCTCCGTTGAAGCCGCGCGCAGCGCCGCCACGTCAGAAAACAGAACAGCAAAGCGGCGAGTACGACCGCCGCCACAACAATTCCCGCGGTGCAGATGGAGATTGTCGGCGGCGCATCGGAAATTCCGGCCGAAGCTGCGGCGGCAAGCGGAACCGCCGCTCCGAAGCACGGCGGTTTCCGGTTCAGGCGGTGCCAGGTGTCGATTTTTTCCGGCATGAACTTGACCTCGTAAATTTTATGAATCTATAATATAGCTGCAAACTGTGATGATTGCAAGATGGTATGCGGCAAAAAGTTAATGACAGGCCGGGCGTCGGCGGCGCGGGTGAAAAAAATTACCGGCGTTCCAGTTTGCGGATCAGGTATTGGCCGAAGTCGGTTTTCCGCATGTCGCGGATGCTGTCAAGCACATCATCGGCGGTCATCCAGCCGTTGTCGTAGGCGATCTCCTGAAGACAGGCGACCTGAAGGCCCTGACGTTTCTCAATGGTTTTGATGAAGTTTCCGGCATCCAGCAGCGAGTCGCAGGTTCCGGTGTCGAGCCATGCATAGCCGCGGCCGAGCAGTTCCACGTTCAGAGCGCCGCGGTTCAGATATTCGTTGTTGACCGCGGTTATCTCCAGCTCGCCGCGAGCCGAAGGGCGGATCGATTTGGCGATCGGGACCACGGAGTTGTCGTAAAAATAAAGCCCGGTGACGGCATAGTTTGACTTCGGATGCACCGGCTTCTCTTCGATTGAGACCGCTTTTCCGGCGGCGTCGAATTCGACTACGCCAAACCGTTCCGGGTCGCTGACGTAATAACCGAACACGGTGGCTCCGGCGCTTTGCGATGCCGCGCGGCGCAGCAGCGCTCCGAAGTTGGCGCCGTAAAAAATGTTGTCGCCCAGCACCAGCGCCACGCTGTCGCCGCCGATAAATTCTTCGCCGATGATGAAGGCCTGCGCCAGACCCTCCGGCTTCGGTTGAACCGCGTAGGTGAAATGCACGCCGAAGTT
>JAEWSS010000288.1 GCA_023459755.1 Verrucomicrobiota bacterium
GATTGAGGTCGTCCGCAAAGGCAAGGTTCGCCGGGCCAAGCTGTACTATCTGCGCAGCAAGATCGGTAAAGCCGCCCGCGTCAAGGAATTGCGTACGCGGTAATACTGCGCGACCGGTGATACGGCAGCCTGATTTATGGCGGCGGAAAAACCAATCGACGAACTCCTCGGCCTGGAACGACAGTTGCTGGCGGAGGGGTTTTTGTTTATTGGCGGCGTTGACGAAGCCGGCCGCGGGCCGCTGGCCGGCCCGGTGGTCGCGGCGTGCGTGGTGTTTCCGGATTTCCGGAATCTGCCGCACGTCAATGATTCAAAGCAGCTCACCGCCGCAAGACGGGAGGAGCTGGAGGTTGAGATAAAAAATTTTCCCGGCGTCCGATGGGCGGTCGGGATTGTGGACGCGGCGGAGATCGACCGGATCAACATTCTTCAAGCCACCTATGCGGCGATGCGGAAGGCGATCGAAGGAGTCGGCAGGGTGGACATTGTACTGGTGGACGGCAATCCGGTCCCCGGGCTGCCGGTGAAGTCGCGTTCAGTGGTCAAGGGAGACGCGAAGTCGGCGAGCATCGCCGCGGCCAGCATTCTGGCCAAGGTATGCCGCGACCGGATGATGACGGATTTTGACCTGCGCTATCCGGAATACGGGTTCGCCGGCCACAAGGGTTACGGGACAGCCGCGCATTTGCGGGCGCTCGAAAAATATGGGGCGTGCGAGATTCACCGCCGAAGTTTTGCTCCGGTGAAGCGGATCGTGGAGGGAACGCCCGAACAGTTGGACTTTTGGAAAAATTAATATACAGGTGGAAAAGATGAGCAAATTTCCGGTCGAGACGATTCGACACAGCGCGGCGCATGTAATGGCGGCCGCCGTACAGAAACTTTTCAACGACGTGCGGTTCGATATCGGGCCGGCCACCGCCGACGGCTTCTATTACGACTTCGACATGCCGACCCGGCTCACCCCGGAAGACCTGGAAAAGATCGAGGCCGAGATGAAGAAGATCATCAACGCCCGCGTTCCGTTTGAATATTTTGAGATGACCCGGCCGGAAGCCGAAGCCATGCTCAAAGAAAAAGGACAGATTTTCAAACTTGAGCGTCTTGCGGCAATCCCGGAAGGCGACAAGATTTCGTTCTATAAGACCGGCGACTATGTCGATCTCTGCCGCGGTCCGCACGTTGAGCACTCCGGTCAGATCGGCGCGGTCAAGCTGCTGAGCATCGCCGGCAGCTACTTCAAGGGCGACGAGAAAAACCCGATGCTCCAGCGCGTCTACGGAACCGCATTCGCGGAAAAAAGCGAACTTCACGACTACCTCCAGATGATCGAAGAGGCCAAGAAGCGCGACCACCGCAAACTCGGCGTTGAACTTGATCTGTTCAGCTTTTCCGAAAACGTCGGTCCCGGTCTGGTGCTCTGGCACCCGAAAGGGGCGTTCATCCGCAACCAGTTTGAAACCTACTGGCGCGAACAGCACTATCTGAACGGCTATCAGCTGATGTACACTCCGCACATCGGCCGCTGCGAGCTGTGGCAGACCTCCGGCCATCTCGACTTTTACCGCGACGGCATGTACTCGCCGATGGACATCGACGATCACGATTATTATGTGAAGCCGATGAACTGCCCGTTCCATATTGAGATTTACAAGTCGCGCAACCGCTCATACCGCGAACTGCCGTGCCGCTGGGCGGAGCTCGGCACCGTTTACCGTTACGAGAAGTCCGGCACGCTGCACGGTCTGCTGCGCGCCCGCGGCTTCACCCAGGATGACGCGCACATCATCTGCACTCCGGAGCAGATTGAAAACGAAATTGCGGAGGTTCTGCGTTTCAGTCTGAGCATTTGGAAGACCTTCGGCTTCACCAAGATCAAGCCGTATCTCTCGACGCGTCCGGCCAAGGCGGTCGGCGCTCCCGAAAAATGGGCGAAAGCCATCGACTCGCTGGAGAAGGCGGTGAAGAAAGCCGGTCTCGAATGCGTGGTTGACGAAGGCGGCGGCGCGTTCTACGGCCCGAAGATCGACCTCAAGGTACTCGATGCGATCGGCCGTGAATGGCAGACCACCACCATCCAGTTTGACTTCAATCTGCCGGAACGTTTCAACATGACCTATACCGGAGAAGACGGCAAGCTGCATCAGCCGTTCATGGTTCACCGCGCCCTGTTCGGGTCGATCGAACGTTTCTTCGGCATCCTGATCGAACACTACGCCGGAGCGTTCCCGCTGTGGCTGGCGCCGGAACAGGGTCGTATTCTGCCGATCACCGACAATCAGAAGGAAGCCGCCTACGCGCTGAAGGAAAAGATGGCCGCCGCCGGACTCCGCGTCACAGTGGACGAGCGCAGCCAGAGCTTGGGCGGCAAGATCAAGGACTGCCGCAACGACCGGCTCCAGTACATCCTCGTGATCGGAGAACGCGAAGCCGCCGAGAACAAGGTCGGCGTTCGTTCGCGGCGCGAAGGCGAACTCGGCGCAATGGCCCCGGAGGCACTGATTGCAAAGATGCAGAAAGAAGTCTGTGAAAAAACATTTTGACTTTTATAGACAAGATGCTATATTATTGGAACTAACAGCAATATACGGAGGCAGATTATAGCTAAGTTATTGAAAATCGGGGATCGTTCGTTCACGGCAGACCGGGTTCGTCTGGTCGGCGTAAACGGAGAGCAGTTGGACATCGTGCCTTTGGCGAAAGCCCGCGAATTGGCCGTTGCCGCGCATTTGGATCTGGTGGTGGTATCCGAGAAAGCGGTGCCGCCGGTGGTCCGCATCATGGACTTCGGCAAACTTCAGTATGAACAGAAAAAAAATCTGAAGGCTCAGCGGAAGAACTCAATCGCGCAGAAGCTCAAGGAAGTCAAGTTCCATATGAACATTGACGCCCACGATTATGAATATAAATTGAATCATGCCGTTGACTTTTTACAAAAAGGGTGTAGATTAAAGGTCACGCTGGCGCTTCGTGGTCGTGAAATGGCGCACAAGGAGCTGGCTGACGAGCTGATGAAAAAAATCATGGCCTACCTTGCCCAGTACGCGGAAGCGGACGGCACGCCTAAAATGCTCGGCCGAAACATTACGGTGACTTTCGCCGTGGTGAAGAACGCCAAGAAGGGTGAAAAAAAGGACAGCGATGGTCAGGCGGCCGAGGAATCCGCGCCGGTAACGGATGACGGAGAATCGGGCGTTCAGGAATAAGG
>JAEWSS010000289.1 GCA_023459755.1 Verrucomicrobiota bacterium
CGCAACATCCGCGCGCTGGAAGCCGCCACCGGAGTCAACATCCTGATCGACGACACCCCGGAAGCGGTGGTCATCTCCTGTTTCGACCCGATCCGCAAAGAGGTCGCCCGTCAGTTGATCGAACGCCTGATCTCCGACGGCCGCATCCATCCGACCCGCATCGAGGAACTGGTCAAGAAGATCAGCAAGGAAGTCGAGGACGACGCTTATTCCGCCGGCGAAGCCGCCGTGCTGGAAACCGGCATTCAGGGCGCTTCGCCGCAGGTCATCAAACTGCTCGGCCGCCTGAAATACCGTTACAGCTTCTCGCAGAATGTGCTGAAACATTCGCTCGAAACCGCCTACTTCATGGGTATCATCGCGGCAGAACTCGGCCTCGACGAGCAGAAGGCCAAACGCATCGGACTGTTCCACGACATCGGCAAGGCCGTCGATCACGAGGTCGAAGGCTCGCACGCCCAGATCGGCGCCGACATTCTGCGCAAGCACAACGAGGCGAAGGACGTGATTCAGGCGGTCGCCGCCCACCATGCCGAAATCGAACCGGTCTCCGCATACGACGTGCTGATCAACGCCTGCGACACCTTGAGCGCGTCGCGTCCCGGCGCCCGCAGTGAAACGACCGAACTCTATCTGCGCCGCCTTGAACAGCTTGAGGCGATCGCACACGACTTCCCCGGCGTCGAAAGCTGCTACGCGCTTCAGGCCGGCCGCGAAGTCCGGGTGGTGGTGCTGCCCGAAAAAATCGCCGAAGGCGAAGCCCAGATGCTGGCCAAAGACATCTGCCAGCGAATCGAAAAAGAGATGAATTATCCCGGGCAGATCAAAATTACGATCATTCGCGAGACCCGTTCGGTGGAATACGCGAAGTAAATAAGGACGCCGCGGCAGTATGAATAAGATGGAAAGTCGTGTCAGGCTGGAAGTCGACCTGGCGAAAGTGCGTCACAACTTCGAGACGATCGCCGACCGGGTGGCCCCCGGCAAAGTGATTTCGGTGCTGAAAGCCAACGCCTACGGGCTTGGCGTTCGGCCTATCGCGGAAATGCTGGCCTCCTGCGGGTCGGCCGGATTCGCGGTGGCGGAGGTCAACGAGGCGCTGGAACTGGTTGACCTCGAACTTCCGGTGCGGGTGCTCGGCAACCTGCTCCCGGCGGAAATTGCTCCGGCGGTGGAAGCCGGCTTGGTCTGTCCGGTCGGAGACCTTGAAGGAGCCAAGCGGCTGAGTGCGGAAGCGGACAGACAGCATAAAAAAGTCCGTGTCCAGTTTGCGATCGACACCGGCATGGGCAGGCTCGGCATTCTGGTGTGCAATGCGCTTGAAGTGATCGAAGCGGTCGCAAAACTGCCGAATCTTGAACTTTACGGCATTTTCTGCCACTGCCCGGTGGCGTACAACAAGTACGATGAATTCACCGTCGGGCAGATCGTAAAATTCAAGACGCTGCTTTCGGCGCTGGCCGACCGCGGCTATGCCTTCAAGGAAGTTCACATGGCCGCCAGCGACGCGATCAACAACTTCCCGGAGGCAACGCGACTGCCGTTCAACCGCGTCAGAGCCGGGATCAATCTGTACGGCTACTGCGACAACGAAGTGGCGCACACCATGGATCTGCGCGGCGTGGTGACGCTGAAAACCCGTCTGGCCGCCGTCCGCACCCTCCCGGAGGGAACAACGATCGGCTACGGACGCACCTATGCGCTGCGAAAACCGACCCGGGTCGGCACTATCGCGGCCGGCTATGCCGACGGGCTGCCGCTGGCACTTTCAAACCGCGGCTACGTGCTGCTCAACGGCGCCTACTGCCCGGTGCTCGGACGGCTGTCGATGGACTATACCACCATTCTGCTCGACCATGTGCCGGAGGCGAAATGCGGCGACGAAGTCGTCTGCATCGGCGAACAGAACGGCAATTCGATCTCGATTGAGGAATGGGCGCAGCTCAAAGGCACGCACGCCTACGAGCTGCTGTGCTCAATCGGCACCAGAGTGGAACGCATTTACAAGGACACTGGCGAAAGGCGGTGAAAATATGGCCGATTCCGCAATGACTTTGCATGACCGGGTGGCCGGTCTGCGTGCATTTCAGAAGTCCGGAGGACTGCGTGAAACGGCGCAGCGCCGGAAAATATTGAAAAAACTGCGGCAGGCGGTGGAGTCGTCGCGCGCGGAAATCCTCAACGCACTCGACTCCGATCTGCACAAGTGCGAAGCCGAAGCAATTTTTTGTGAATTGGCGCTGTTGTCCCAGGTCTTGCGGACAACATTGTCAACGCTTCGCGGCAGAACGCGGCCGCGGCGGGTCGGCGCCGGAATGTTCAACCTCGGGTCGTCCGCCAGAATCTACCCGGAGGCCTACGGCGTGGCGCTGATCGGCGGAACCTGGAATTATCCGATACTGCTGGCGCTGGAGCCGGCGGTGGCGGCGCTTTCCGCCGGAAATTCGGTGTTGCTTAGACTGTCGGACACGGCGCCGGCCTCGGCGAAGGTTTTGGCCGCCATCGTTGAAAAGGTCGGCGAACCGGAAGCCTTCGCCGCCACCGCCGCCAACTGGGATGAAGTGCTGGCCGAAAAATTCGACTGCATTTTCTTTACCGGCGGCGAACGAATGGGGAAACTCATCATGAGCAAGGCGGCGTCCACATTGACACCGGTGACGCTGGAATTGGGCGGTAAAAGTCCGTGCATCGTCACCGCCGACGCCGATTTAAAGGCCGCCGCCCGCCGGATTGTCTGGGGAAAGTTTCTTAACGCCGGACAAACCTGCGTGGCTCCGGACTACATTTATGTTCAAGTGCAGGTAAAAGACAAATTGACGCGCGAAATACGCCGCGCAGTGCGCGAGTTTTATGGCGACGTACCGCAGGAAAGCCCGTGCTACGGACGCATTGTCAGCGATTTCCATTTCAAACGGCTGACCTCCATGCTGGTAGACGGACGGCTGATCTGCGGCGGCGAAAACGATCCGGCCGAACGCTATATCGCCCCCACCGTAATCGATATGGTGGACTGGAATTCGCCGGTGATGAAACAGGAGATTTTCGGGCCGATACTGCCGGTGATGACCTTTGAAACCATCGAAGAGGTGATCGCGATTCTGGCGGCAAAACCCAAGCCGCTGGCGCTGTATCTGTTCAGCACGAAACACGCGGTCTGGCGCAAAATTGCCGCGGAAACCAGTTCGGGAGGAATGGCGATCAACACGGTGGTAATGCATCTGGCGTCGGAAAATCTGCCGTTCGGCGGCGTGGGAGCCAGCGGAATGGGAGCATATCACGGCATGGCCGGATTCGCGGCGTTCACCCATTTCAAGTCGATATTGATAAAACGTCTGCCGTTCGACTGGCCGTTCATGCTGCCGCCGTTTTCCGACTGGAAACTGAAAATTCTCAGATTCATCGGCCGCTGACCGCTGAAAATATAAAATATCAGCCGACAAAGCAATGTGGCGGCCTCAAGAGTTTGAAACAACTTAGCGGGGGGCGCCTCAGATAATCGCCGTCGGCTGTTTATTTTATTTGCAGTCTTTTTATTTCCATGCCTCGCGGATGTGGGCGGCGGTGATTTCAAGTGCTTCTGGAACGCACCGGGTGTCGGCCAGAACCGGCATGAAGTTGGTGTCGCCGTTCCAGCGCGGCACGATATGGCAGTGCAGATGTTCGGCCAGCCCGGCTCCGGCGGCACGACCGAGGTTGAAGCCGACGTTGAACGCCTCCGGCTTCAGCAGGCGCTGGAGCACGGTTTTGGCCTCCGCCGTAAGGTCTATAAGTTCGTGCCGCTCGTCCGGCGTCAGTTCGGCGATGTCTCCGACATGGCGGTACGGCGCAATCAGCAGATGACCGGAATTATACGGGTAGCGGTTCAGCATCACAAACATGGCGGAGCCGCGGCGGACAATCAGTTTCTCCTCCGGCTTTTCAAGCGCCGGTTCGCGGTTGCCGCACAGAAAACATTCGCCGTTTTTGTCCGCATGGATGAACTCCACACGCCACGGCGCCCACAATGGACGATTTGCACTCATAGACCGCCTCCTCCTCAAAGCTTGATGTTCAGCTGACCGAGCCGGACACGACAGTCGCCGTACCACGCCGTTGCGCAGAAAAGCAGCGCCGCGACAAAAACCGTCAGCATCAGATAAACGAACCATTCACCATATTTCACATAAAACGTCGGCTCCGGTTCCGGCAGTGCAGTCACCTCCACCACGCCGGCGACCCGGGCTTTACCGATCGGATCGACCGCGCCGGAGGCGTCCTTAAGCAGCCCGTCGGTTACGATGCCGAAGCGGTCAACCACCACGCTGGACGAATTGTTGCCGCAGCGCACCATCGGCAGGCCGGTCTCGATCGTCCGCGGCAGACAGTTGGCGAAATGCTGTTCCGGTTCGGAGCTTTCCGGATACCAGGCGTCATTGGTGATGACAAAAAGTAAATTGGCGCCAAGCTGCGCCTCGCGCCGGGCAACCGACGGAAAAACATCCTCAAAACAAATACTCATGCCGGCACGGAATCCGGGCAGAACCTCGATCGGCGAATAATCGGTACCGGGAGTCAGGTCGCGTCCCATGTCGATCAGCCGGATTGCAAAGTCCGGCAGCCAGCGGCGAAACGGCACAAATTCGCCGAACGGAACCCGCTGGATTTTGTCGAATTTATCCACATATTTCAGCTGCCCGGGAACAAATCGCGCCGCGCGGTTGAAGGTGTTCCAGTCGCCGGAACCGTCCGGCTCATAGTCGATCACGCCGGTCAGCAGCGGGCGTTGGCTTTTACTCACAAAATTATATATACGGCTGCGCAGCTCGTAGCCGGACTGCGATCCGTCGCTGTACGGTATCGGCGACGCCGACTCCGGCATAACCACAATGTCCGGCGGCTCGGCAAGCGACATAAGCTGTTCGGCCAGCTCAAAATTTATGGTCAGCGCCTCCCTCGCCTCCTCTGCCGTCGCCCGCCGCCGCTGAGAAATATTGCCCTGCACCAGTCCGAAATCGGCGCGAATCCGGTCGGTACCGTAATTATCCGCCTCGGCTCGTCCGATCAACCGCAACGCGCCGGAAACTCCCGACGCGGTCAGAATCAACAACGCCGCCGTCAACGCCCACGGAAAACGATGGCGTCCGAGCTTGCTCCAGACATATCCGGAGTCCAGCGCCGCCGCCAGCGCCGCGTTGACAAAGATGATCGTGAAACCAACCAGATATGTGCCGCCGAAACGCGCAATCTGCAAAAGCGCCGGGTTGCGGTACTGGGTTATCGCCAGATAATTCCACGGCAGCGCCCACGCCCTGCCCCACTCCAGCATCAAATAAGCGGCCGACACCGCGATGCAGAACACCAGTTCGCGCCACCACGGGTAACGCGGCGGATTGGCGACCCGGTCGCTGAACGAAGCCAGCCGGTCGTTGCGGTTCAGCCGCAGATAGCGGTGAAACGCCCTGACCGCCAGTGCGAACACTCCGAAATAAAGCGAAAGCACCGTAGCCAGAATATACGGGATCGCCCCAAAGGAGCCTTGTATTTCCCGCAAAAAATTAAACGCGGTGAAGCCCCACGTCCAGCCGAACGCCATGCCGAGAAAAAACACCGGAATTTTTGGTAAATGACAGCTTAACAGCAGCAGCGGAACAAAAGCGAAAAAAGCACATTCCGACCAGTTCAAAGGCGGCAGTGCCGAGCTGGAAAGCAGTCCGCCGCCAACCGCCGCCGCAAGATAAAACACACCGCGCCAACGCGATATGCGGCGCTTTTCATTTTCGTTTGTCATAATATTACTATACAGTTTTAACGATTTATGTTGAAAAAAACTAAAACGAGTGTAATTTATACTGTTTTGAAAAAATGTAAAACGTCAAACTGTTTTTTAATGAGAAAATATATAACATGGACACGCTTGAATTTCTCGAATTTGACCACCTGATCATCGGCAGCGGCCTGGCCGGACTCACCTCCGCACTGCATCTTGCCGAAGCCGGCCGCTCGGTGGCGGTGCTGACCAAACGCTCCGCCGACGAAGGCAGCACCCGCCGCGCCCAGGGCGGCATCGCCTGCGTCACGCTTCCCGGTGACTCCTTCGACGCCCACGTGCAAGACACCTTGAACGCCGGCGCAAAACTCTGCAATGAAAAAGTTGTCCGCACCATCGTCGAAGCCGGCCCGGCGGCGGTCAAACGCCTGATCGCCCGCGGCGCCCACTTCACCACCCGCGGCGAACTCGGATTTCAGGACGGGAAAGACAAATTCGACCTCGGTCGGGAAGGCGGACACACCGAACGCCGCGTCCTCCACTCCGGCGACATCACCGGAGCCGAAATTGAACGCATTCTGATCGAATCCGTTAAAAATCACCCCAATATCAAGGTTTTCGAGTATCATTACGCAATCGACCTCATTATGGCCCGCCGCAACGGGAACATGGAGGACAACCGCTGTCTCGGAGCCTATGTGCTCGACGTAAAGAACAACAAAATAAAGACTTTCCGCAGTCAGACCACCACTCTCGCCTGCGGCGGCGCCGGAAAAGTATATCTCTACACCAGCAATCCCGACGTGGCCTGCGGCGACGGCGAAGCCATGGGCTACCGCGCCGGCGCAAAAATCGCCAACATGGAGTTCATCCAGTTCCATCCGACCATTCTTTATGATGCCAACGTGCGCTCATTTTTGATCTCCGAGGCGGTTCGCGGCGAAGGCGCAATCCTGAAAATGGAACAGCCGGACGGCTCGCGCCGCGAATTCATGAAAAAATATCACCCGATGGAGTCTCTCGCCCCGCGCGACGTGGTCGCCCGCGCCATCGACAACGAAATGAAGCGCACCGGTCAGCCGTGCGCCTATCTCGACATCACCGCAAAAAGCGAGGAAACGTTAAAAACCAGATTCCCGAACATTTTCGCAAAATGTATGGAAATCGGCGTCAATATGAGCAAGGACATGATTCCCGTGGTTCCCGCCGAACATTATGTCTGCGGCGGCGTGGCCACCGACGTCAACGGCTATACCGGCATCCCCGGGCTTTACGCCGCCGGCGAATGCGCCTGCACCGGACTTCACGGCGCCAACCGCCTGGCCAGCAATAGTCTGCTTGAAGCGCTGGTGGTGGCCAACCTCTCCGCCGAGCATATCGGACGGGCACTCGACGACCTGAAAAAGTCGGCACCGGATTTCGCCTCTCCGCCGTGGAGCTGCGGCAACGCCACCGACTCCGACGAGATGGTGGTAATCACTCACAACTGGGACGAAATACGCCGGTTCATGTGGGACTATGTCGGCATTTTCCGCACCAACAAGCGACTCGAACGCGCCAAAG
The DNA here is from genome assembly GCA_023459755.1 of Verrucomicrobiota bacterium. Taxonomy (GTDB): domain Bacteria; phylum Verrucomicrobiota; class Lentisphaeria; order Victivallales; family Victivallaceae; genus CALXXL01. The sequence continues at coordinate 7,310 of JAEWSS010000289.1, forward strand.
ACCGCATCAAAATGATCCGCAAGGAGATTGACAAATACTACTGGGACTTCCATGTGACTCCCGATCTGCTCGACCTCCGCAACATCGCCACCACAGCCGAACTTATCATCGACTGCGCGCTCGCCCGCAAGGAGAGCCGCGGCCTTCATTACAATGCCGACTATCCGTATCTCGATCCGGATCTGAACGGCGTGGACACTGTAATCCAGCGGAGCGTACGATATTATGATTAGACTGCGCAACACGGCGCCCTATATCCGTGAAATTGTCAAAAAACTTCAGGACGCCGGCTACGAGGCCTATATTGTCGGCGGCGCCGTCCGGGATCTGCTGCTTAACCGCACCCCGAAAGACTACGACATCTCCACCGCGGCCACACCGCAGGAGATACGCAACGTTTTCGGTCGCCGCCAGGCCCGCATAATCGGCAAACGGTTCCGGTTGGTTCATTTGCACATCGGGCGGGAAATCATTGAAATATCAACCTTCCGCCGCCGCCCGAACAGTCAGGGAACCGTGCCGGAAAAACTGGCCGACACCGATATTCCAGATCACATGATCTTTGACGACAACGACTTCGGAACCGCGCAGGAGGACGCTTTCCGGCGCGACTTTACCGTCAACGCATTGTTTTACGACCCGGTGGTGGACAACCTTATTGATTACACCGGGCTGGGGGTGGATGACATCCGCAACCGCATCGTCCGCATTATAGGCAACGGCGTTGAGCGCTTTGAAGAAGATCCCGTGCGGTTGCTCCGCGCCCTGAAACTGGTCGGGCAGTACGGCTTCAGTTTCGACGACGGAACCGAAGCGGCGCTGATCGCTTCGATTCCGCTGATCCAACATGCCGCCCAGTCGCGGCTCAGTCTCGAACTTGAGAAGATACTGACCTCAAGTTATTCCGACCGCATCCTGGCCGCATTTCAGCGCTACGGCTTCCTGAAATATTTCCTGCCGTTTCTGGCCGACCACTGGAATGATGAACTTTGCGTCCGCAGCATGCAGATGCTTTCCTGCCGCAACCGGCGGGTCATGGCCGAACGCTACCGCAACTCGATTTCCGTAGCCACCGCCACAATCGCCCTGCCGTTTGTGGCCGCCCATTTCGGCGCCCGCGAAGCCGGAATGCTGTGGGACGCCAAGGCCGGCGCCACCGAAAGCGAAATCGCCGACGTAATTCATGAAGTTTTCCGTCCCCATGCCATCGTGCGCCGGGTGACCTGTTCGGCGGCCAGAATGCTGTTCCTCCAGCCGCATATGCTGGAATGCAAACGAGTATCACGTGTTGCGGCGAGCAAAAGCATGCCGCATGCCCGCGAACTGCTATACATCCAAAACGAGCTGTGGTGGCATCGTTCCGACTTGATCGAAGTCTGGGAGCGCCAGAAAGTCAGACCGATGGAGGACGACGGCGACAACCCGAATTCCGATATGGCGGATAATTCCGCCGCACCGCGCCGCCGGCGGCCGCGCCGCAGAAGCCGACGCCCGGATACACGGCAGGAGCAATGACCGCACAACTGGAAAAATCGATCTGCTATGTAGCAACAACCGGCAAATGTCTGGCTCTTTTTTTGCTGCCGCAGGTCAAATATCTTGCTGCGCACGGCTGGCGGGTGGCGGTGGTCGCCGACGAAAACGCCAGATTGCGCCGTGAGTTGCCGCCGGAAGTTGAATATCATGTGCTGCCGATGACGCGCGGAGTCGATTTTTTCGGCGCATTACGCCACATTTTCGCGCTGCGGAAAATTTTTATCGCCGGACGCTTCACCTTTGTTCACTATTTTATGCCCAATGCCGCGTTTTATGCGTCGATCGCCGCAAAACTGGCCGGAACGCCGTTCCGATATTATCAGCTCGGCGGCCTGCGCTACTCGGCGGCCGGCGGACTTAAACGCTTTCTGCTGAAAACCATCGAACGCATTGCCTGCGGCTGCTCGACCCGGATTATCTCGGTCAGCCGCGGCAATCTCGAAACCGCAGCGGCCGACCGGATATTCGACCGTAAAAAAGCGATCGTTCTCGGTCACGGCGGCAGCAAGGCGGTTGATCTCACACTATTCGATCCGGCGAAAAAAACGGCGTGGCGGCAAATGAGGCGGCGCGAACTCGGCATCGGAGAAAACGACATGGTAATCGGCTTCGCCGGTTCGATCCGGCGCGACAAAGGCTCCGGCGAACTCATCGAGGCATTTTCTATTTTGCGGCGCGCCGTGCCCGACCTGAAACTCCTGCTTATCGGAGACCGCGATTTCTATTCCACCATCGCCAAACCGCAGCGGCTTTTTGCGGAATCGGAACCGGACGTGATTTTTGTGCCGCCGCTCGACGGACCGTCCACCGGCATCGATTTTGAAGACGTCCCCTCCTATGAGGCTTGTCTGGACATTCTCGCGTTCCCCAGCTACCGCGAAGGTCTGCCGAACGTGGTGCTGGAATGCGAAGCGCTGGAAATTCCGGTGGTCGCCGCCGACGTGCCCGGCACTCCGGACGCCATGCCGGAAACCGCCGCGCCTTTACTGGTTCCGGCCCGCTCGCCGGAAAAACTCGCTGAAAAACTGCTGGAGCTGATTCTTGCCCCGGAATCGCGGCGCGATTATGGAAAAAAAGGACGCGATTTTGTGGAAAAATATTTTAATCAGGCTATCTTAATGGAGGAAATACTCCGGGAAAAAGAGGCCAACTTATGATTTCAGAACAACTTTCATTCAGCTGGAACCTTCAGGACGAACCGCAAAATCAGCCCGTGGCGCCAACCACAGACCCCGCCGATACCGCAGCCGAACCTCAACCCGAATGCGCCGCGGCATCAGGACAACCGGCCACCGCCCTCCCCGGGCAACGTCATCCGACCAAGGCCGAACTGCGACAGGCGGCACTGGCATTTCTCGCCGCGCGGGAGCAAAGCGCGGTGGCGTCCCAAGTCAGGCTCCGCCAGCAGAGACTTATCGTCGGCGCGGCCGGAGTGCGGATTGAACCGCACGGCAGACATAAATACAGTATTCCGGTCAGCGTAACGTTGGTGGACATTTTCGACAACCGCCAGGAATGTCTTCCGGCCTGCGCCGGATATGAAACACTGCTGGAAAAACTCGGCGTCCTTGAACAGGAAAAACTGGCAATGGAGGAAAATATCCGTCGGGATGAGCCGCAACTGAAAATTTCCGGTGACCTGTTCGCCGAAAACGGCTGCGCCAATTACGACTATCGCGCCAGTAAAATGCATCCGTATGACGCGCTGCTGCGGAAAATCGACCGCACCCGCCACAGCCTTTACAAGGGCAGCCGCATGGAAAATATCCGTCGGGTCAACGCCGCCGACCGGCTCTATCTCGCAGTGCCCAAAGACCTGGTCGCGCCGCACGAACTGGCTCCCGGCTGGGGATTGATCTATATTGATGACGATCTGGATTGTTCCGTCGTTGCCGAAGCACCGGCGCAAACCGAATTCGTCAACGCCGAAGCCCGCGCGCATCTGGCCATGAACATCGCACGGGCGACGCTTGACAATGTTCTGTTCGCCAATGGAATAAGACTTAACGAAGACCGGTCGGCTGAACGGTTTGCCATACCGCGGCGCCGGCGTCGCAGAAAAACGGAGTAAGATGAAAAACATTCGCTATCTGTTGGAGTTCGCCGCAGTTTGGTGCGGTTACCGAATACTGAGACTGTTGCCGCATTCGCTCGTAAAATTCAACGCGCATATCGGAGCGTTCTTTTTCGCCCTGATTCCCGGCGCAATGAAGGTGGCGACCGCCAATATTCATACCGCATTCCCGGAAAAAAGCGCCGGCGAATGTCGCAGAATCGCCCGAAAAAGTTTTTTTCATCTGGTGTTCAATATCTCCGAATTTCTCTGGATGTCCGGCAGTAAGCGCCGGATCGAACGCTGGACCACCATCCCGGAACCACTGCGCGGCGAACTCCGCCGTCATGTTGCGGAAGGTCGAAGAATCATTTTCATCAATCCCCACCTCGGCTCGTGGGAGGGATCGGGAATCATGGCGCCGCATTTCGTGGAAATGAATATGGTCGCGGTGGTAAAGCAGATTCGCAATCCGTATCTCGACCGGCTGTTTAACGGCGGCGGCCGCAAACTCGAAGCAGGCGTCCGCCTGGTGTACAGCAAAGGCGCCATGCGGGGCGCACTGAAAGGACTGCGGGACGGATATGGAATCGGCATCTTAATCGATCAGAACACCAGAGTGCGGGACGGCGGAGTATTCGTCGATTTCTTCGGATTGCCCTGTCCGTGCAGCAGCGCGCCGCCCGTACTGGTTGATTATTGCCGCAAAAACAACATCCCGGTCGTAATTTATATCGGCGCCAGTCTGCGCGAAGACAACGGAGTTGTCGCCGCAAGAGCGGTAACACTCCGGCGGCCATATGAAGATTACAAGTCAAACGCGGAAATGCTTCAGGAGATAATTGAAGTTTCCGAAGGCTATATCCGCAGCAAGCCGGAACAGTATCTGTGGTTTTATAAGCGTTTTCAATATATTCCCCACGGAATTGACGAAGTCCGCCGCCGACGTTACCCGTATTACGCCATTGAGCCGGGCGAGCGGTTCTACAGCAAAATCGCGGCAACCGACGCGCACAATGGAAAAGCATAAAAAAAACGCCGCCGGAGACGGATGGATTTGTTTTTTGGATTTTGCGGATTATATTATTGTATATAACGATATGAATAAACAACCGGAGAAGCGCAGTCATGAAGTTTCACATGTTTTTTACCATGCTGCTGGTACTTTTGACAACAGGATGTTCATTTTTTGAATCCTCCACCCAGCTTGTTGCAATCAACGTCACACCGCGCGACGCCACCGTAATCGCCAACGGACTCGCCTACACCGGGTCTCCGATGTTTATCGAAATCAAACGCAGCAAAGAATTAATGCTGCTGATTTATAAGCCCGGCTATGAAAGTCAAAGTTATGTGGTCGGCAATCATCTCAGCACCTCCGGCATTCTGGATGCCTGCGGCAGTATTTTCATCGTTCCGTTATTTGCGCTGACCACCAATGGCGCCTGGGCGCTTGACGAAACCAATTTGCGCTTTGTCTTGAAACCCCTGCCGCCGGAAAAAGAAATCGCCGAGGCCAAGGCCGCGGCAATTACCGCGACAATCACAACCACCGAGCAACCGGTTGAAAGCAATGGCGCCGAGAACGATGACAAATCGCTGACAACTGAATCCGCGGAAGCACCTTCGGCTCCGCCCGCCGACCAAAGCGATGCCCCCCAAAACTAATCTGAATCCGAATGCGGACTCTGCCGTTC
>JAEWSS010000290.1 GCA_023459755.1 Verrucomicrobiota bacterium
CATTGTTTCCAGGATCAAACTGCTCGGCAATCTGAATATCGCGGAAAGCCGGCTGCCGCAGGACGGTCGTACCAACGTGCAGCTGGCACGCAATTCAATTGATATAAGAATCAGCACCATGCCGACGCTGAACGGCGAAAGTGTGGTGATGCGTCTGCTGAACAAAGGAGCGGTTTCTTTTGAACTGGCCAACATCGGAATGCTGCCGGAGATGGAGGAGATTTTTGACCGGATCATCCGTATACCATATGGAATCATCCTGGTGGTGGGGCCGACCGGATCGGGCAAAACAACCACTTTGTATTCGGTAATTTCCAAGCTGTCGGACTCGTCAAGGAAGATCATCACCATCGAAGACCCGGTGGAATATCAGATGCCGCATCTGACTCAAATTCAAGTCAATCCGAAGATTGGTCTGAGTTTTGCCTCCGGGCTGCGTCATATTGTGCGTCAGGACCCGGACATCATTCTGGTCGGCGAAATCCGCGACCGCGAGACTGCCGATATCGCGGTCAACGCCGCGCTGACCGGCCATCTGGTGCTGAGTACGCTGCATACCAACGACGCGGTCGGCGCCATCGGGCGTTTGCTGGACATGGGGGTGGAGCCGTTTCTGCTTTCGGCGGTGCTGTACGGCGTGTTGTCGCAGCGTCTGGTGCGGCGGACATGTCCCGACTGCGGCGGCAAGGGCAAGATCAATGACATGCCGTGCGGCAGCTGCTCCGGCTGGGGATACAGCGGGCGCACCGGTATTTTTGAACTTTTACGGGTGGATAACGATATTCGCAGCGCGATCAACCGCTGCGCGGTGTCGTCCGAGTTGGAGAAATTGGCGATCGACAACGGGATGAAACCGCTTATTGACGACGGGATGAAAAAGGTTGAACTCGGCATAACCACTGCCGAGGAAATCCGTCGTGTGGCGATCGAGATATAAGCCGGAACAGCAGGAATGGCCAAGTTTAAATACAAGGTGGCGGACTCCGCCGGTAAAGTGTGGCTTCAGACCGTGGAGGCGGACAACAGTTCCGACGCGGCGATCAAGCTGCGCGAGAACCGCCTGACCATTTTAAAACTGGTCAAGCAGGGGGAAAGCTCGTGGCTGGAGAAAGTCCGGGACTTCCGGTTTTCCGGAAAAAAATTTGATGTTTGCGAATTCACCGGCAAACTGGTTCCGCTGCTTCAGGCGCATGTTCAGTTGTCGCGGGCGCTGGCGATTATTTACGGCGGGTCGGATGACGAGGCGGAAAAAGAGGTGGTCGCCGGTCTTCAGCGCGGGCTGCAGGAGGGCAAAAAGTTTTCCGAACTGCTGCGGAACTCCGGCAAATTTCCATTGGCCTACGTCAGTTTGACCGAGGCCGGCGAGGAGTCCGGAGAATTGACCGGCGTGCTTGAAGAGGTCTACCGTTTTCTGAAGGAGGGCAAAGAGACCCGCGATTTTCTGGTTACCAGCAGTATTTATCCGACGATTCTGCTGGCGGTGACATTTCTGGTAATCATGGTGGTGTTTGTGTTCTTTCTTCCTTATTTTGCCAATATATTTACCGATATGGGGCGCGAACTGCCGGGGCCGACCAAGGCGCTGCTCGGCGTCAGCGACCTGATATTGGACTACTGGTGGTTGTGGGTGATGTCGATTTCCGGTGTGGTCTGGTATTTGCGCAAGGTGATGCACGATCCGGAAAAAAGTCTGGTGCTGGAGGGTTGGGTGTTCAAGCTGCCGGTGGTCGGAAGGTTGAGAAACGCGGCTCAGATGAGCAGTTTTTTCCGAACGCTGGCGATATTGTTTCAGAGCAATGTTCAGTTGTTGACCAGCATCAGGATCGCCACCGGAGCGGTGTCGAGCGAATTGGTGCGCCGGTCGTTCGAGCATCTGCCGGGCGAACTGCGGTCCGGCGGAACCTTGTCGGCCGGGCTGAAAAAAAGCGTGTTTGTGCCGGCCGAAGCGGTTCAGCTGGTGGAGGTCGGCGAGGAGTCGGGCGAAGTGGGGAGGATGCTTTCCAGAATCGCCGAGCGGCAGGAGGCGGCGTTGAAAATCGCCATCAAAAGACTGCTGGCATTGTTTGAGCCGGCGGTCATAATCGTGCTGGCGCTGGTGATTCTGGTGGTGGTGCTGACCATATTTATGACCATACTTGAAATGAATGATTTTTAACTTGGAGGATATTGCGATGAAAAGAAAACACGGTTTTACCTTGCTGGAAGTCATGATCGTGCTGATGCTGCTGGTTATTCTGGCGGGCGCGGTTACGCCGGCCTACCTCAATTATCTCAAAAAGGCGCGGGTGCAGACCGCGAAGAGCGAGAGCAAACTGCTGAGTGACGCGGTGGACCACTATTATCTTGAGGTCGGCGTGTATCCGTCGTCATTGAAGGCGCTGGTCGGCAACGCCGACAACAACGAGAAATGGGACGGACCGTACATCAAAGGCAAACTTCCGGTTGATCCGTGGGGCAACGAATATATTCTGGAGATTCCCGGCAAAGAGGGCGACTTCGATGTCGTTTCGCGCGGGTCGGACGGCAAGTCCGGCGGCGAGGGCGACGCGGCCGACATCTTCAGCAGCGACATTGCCGCCAAATAATGCTGTTTGACGATGCCGGATTTTAAGACGCGATTCACCCTGATCGAACTGCTGATCGTACTCCTGATAATGGTGTTGACCGGAGCGCTGGTCATGGGTCGGCTGGCCGCACTGCCGGGCGGCGCGGTGATGGGCGATCTGGCCTCGCGGATCGACGGACTTTTCCGTTTTGCCGCCTCCGCGTCAACCGCCTGCAACCGTCCGGTCGAAGTGGTCTACGATCCCGGGAGCAACGCGGTGACGATTGCCACGCCGCTTGAACTTGATGAGTCTGACTACGGGGAGCAGTCCGCACTGCCGGAATCCGATCTGTCCAAAGCCGACGCGGTTTATGCGGTTTCGGATCTGGTTCTGCCGCGTCACGGGAAAACCGTGAAGCTGCCCGAGGGCTGTGCATTGGAGTTTGAGCCGGATGCGGATACCGCCGAGGACTTGATCGCCAGTGCCGCCAGAATCACGTTTGAATCGGAGACGACGGACGAAAAAGCTCCGGAGTTGGCGGCGGTTTTTTATCCGGACGGCGCCGCGGAGGGCCGGCGCTGGCGACTGCGGTCGGGGCGGGCGGTGATTTACAGTGAGCTGTCCGGGTTGTCGGGCGGGCTGATCTCCGGAGATGCTCCGGTTTCGGAATGGCGCGGCGAGGTGGAGCAATGATGAATCGAGCCAGCAAATTCACTTTATTGGAAGTGGTGATCGCGCTCACGGTGTTCGCCATCGGGATCGGCGTTGCGTTCGGAGTCAGCGCCGCGGCCAGAATGCGCACCATGAAGAGTCGTCAGCTGTTGGAGGAAACCCATATGCTGACCCAGGCCGCCGAATATTATCTGCTTGATCGGGATGCCGACGAATTGCCGGAAGCGGTGTTTCCG
>JAEWSS010000291.1 GCA_023459755.1 Verrucomicrobiota bacterium
CATGCCGGATTCGGTGGCCTCTTCCATAGCGGAGGCGCAGAAAACGGTCGACACAAGCGCCGTCGCCAATACCAGTTTTGCTAACAGTTTCATCAAAGATGCCCTTCTTTTTTTTGTTGATATTATAAAAAAATTAAAATCTGCATTACCGCACATCGCAAGAAATATAATCGTAGTAAGCTAAAAAGCAAGAAATTTTCACCAACAAAATCAAAATCTTTTGAATTTTTTGCGTTCAAAAAAAAAGCTCCGGCGTTTCCCAATCGCTTTTTCGGGCGGCCGGGGGGCGGATTCGTCTGAAAAAACGGCCGGAAACGCGGAACTCATTTATAATAATGCGGCCGGCATTGATTTTATTTCCCGCCGGGTGTAAATTATTATGAAAAATTTTTTATGAAAGGAAACACCGGAATGGAAAAAGACAAAAGCAGATTCGCCGAACTTACATTGCTCAAAGCGTCGGAAAACAACTATCCGACCCGCCCGGACGAGGCAAAACTCGAGGCTTTTAAAAATGTCTACGCCGACCGCGACTACATTATTACCTTCGATTGTCCGGAATACACCAGTCTGTGTCCGGTGACCGGTCAGCCGGACTTCGGCCACATCGTGCTCCGTTATATCCCGAATGAACTTTGTGTGGAAAGCAAGTCGCTCAAACTTTACCTGTTCAGCTTTCGCAACACCAACACATTTCACGAGGAGGCGGTCAACACCATCCTTGACGCGGTGGTGAAACTGCTGGCCCCCCGCGCCGCCGAAGTCGTCGGCGAATTCAATCCGCGCGGCGGCATCGCAATCAAAGTCAAAGCAACTTATGGAGAAAGAATAAATGGATAATATCAAAATCATTGAAAACGGCAGCGTCACCACGCCGGCCGGATTCAAGGCCTCCGGTGTGACCGCCGGACTGAAAAAAAGCGGAAAGCCGGACATGGCACTGGTTTTTTCCGAAAAACCGTGTCACTTCGGCGCCGCGTTCACCAGCTGCACTTTTGCGGCGGCTCCGGTGCAGCTCTCGCGGCGGCACGCCGAAACGCAGGAATTCGTTCAGGCAATGATCATCAACTCCGGCAACGCCAACGCCTGCACCGGTAAAAAAGGCCTGGAAAACGCCGAAAAAATGTGCGAACAGGTCGCCGGACTGCTCGGTATTGCACCGGAAGCCGTGATGGTGGCCTCCACCGGGCGTATCGGTGTCCAGATGCCGATGGACGTGATCGGCCGCGGCATCGCGCTGGCCTGTCCGGCGCTGACCGCCGACGGCGGAGAGACTGCCGCCAGAGCCATCATGACCACCGACACCGTGCCGAAGCATGTCGCCGCCGAAATCATGGTCGGCGGCAAAACCGTCCGCATCGGCGCCATGACCAAGGGCGTCGGCATGATCGACCCGAAACTCAACGCGGTTCCGCACGCCACCATGATCTGCGTGGTCACCACCGACGCCGGGATTGACAGCGCCGCACTTGCCGCCATGATGCCGAAATGCACCGCCGACAGCTTCAACCGCATCACGGTGGACGGCGATATGAGCACCAACGACACCGTGCTGGTGATGGCCAACGGCGCCTCCGGCGTCAAAGTCGCTCCGGGTTCGGCCGACGAGACGCTGTTTCGCAGTGCCCTGCTGAAGATCATGCAGATTCTCGCCCGCAAAATGGTGATGGACGGCGAGGGCGCCACCAAGTTTATCGAGGTCAGCGTGGTCAACGCCTCCGATGAAAACACCGCCAGGCTCTGCGCCGAGGCGGTCGCCAATTCTCTGCTCTGCAAAACCGCGTGGTTCGGCTGCGATCCGAACTGGGGACGGGTGGTCGCCGCGGTCGGTTACTCCGGCGCTAAATTCGACCCGGACAAGGTCAACGTCTTCTACAACGGGCGCCCGGTGGTGAAGGACGGCGGCGACGCCGGAACTCCGGAGTCCGAACTGGCCGTTGAACTCAAAGGTCGCGAACTGAAGGTCACCATTGAGCTGAACAACGGTTCCGCCTCCTACTGGGTGTGGACCAGCGACGTTTCATACGAATATGTGAAGATCAACGCCGAGTATCACACTTAGAGCCGGTCGAAAAAAATACGAACCGCGTGCCGGGTTTTTGCCGGACACGCGGTTTTTTTGTGCCGAAAAATACGATTCAGCGTTCAGGCGCGGCGGCGTCCGGTTGAGCGGCGGCGGTGCGCGCCATCACGATGACCGGATACTGGTGGTCCGGCCGGGTGGACAATACGGTTTGCCAAACGCCGGGGCAGTCGCGCATGAGTCGGCGTTCGCCGCGGTCGTCGGTCATCATCAATTCGATGTCCGGCGTCAGCGTTTTGGTGTAGACGTACGGGCGGTCCATAAAGTAAACCAGTTCGGTGTTGAACTCGGAATAATATACCACCGGCTTGTCGGCCGGCCAGAAGGCGCGCGCCTCGCGGATGAACGGTTTGACGGTTTTCTGCACGTCGGTCGCCGGTTCGATCCAGCCGTAAAACGCGGTGTACGCCGTCAACAACAGGGCGGAAAACAGCACGAAAGCCGCCATGACGCGCCCCTGTTCGAGATAACGCCCCAGCCACCACAACGCAAAAATCGCCGCGGCCGCACCGAGCGCGGTCCACAACCACAGGTCGTTGGCGAACGAACTGAACATAATCAGGCTTTTGGCGTCGCGGGTGGCGATGTGTTCGATCTCGTGGTCGATGCAGTAGTTGCCAATCCGGATCAGCACGCCGGAAATGCTCAGCGCGTAGAGCGCGGCCAGCAGTCCGCCCAGCGTCCAGAGGACAATCCGCCAGCGTTTCCATAATTTCGGGACTTTTTCCGCGCCGAGTTCAAACGCCCGGGCGGTCAGGATCGCCAGCGGCGGATAGAGCGGCAGCAGATAATCGCCGCGTTTCAGCGCCGAAAAGGAAA
>JAEWSS010000292.1 GCA_023459755.1 Verrucomicrobiota bacterium
AAGTTGACCGAGGCAATGAAAGAAGCCGAAGCCGGGTCGCAGGCCAAGAGCAATTTCATTTCCACCATGAATCACGAATTGCGTACTCCGCTGAACGCCGTGATCGGTTTTTCGGAACTGCTTCAGAGTCAGGACGCGGTCAGCCATGAGGAGCAGCGGGAATATCTGCAGGCGATCAACACCGCAGGAAAATCGCTTTTGATGCTGGTCAATGACATTCTGGACATATCGAAAATCGACGCCGACCAGAAGGTCATTGCGCCGGTGCTGACGGATATTCCCGCCTTGATTCGCGAGCTGACGGTAAGCCTCAACCAACAGGCAAAAGAGAAACACCTGCGTTTCAAACTGGTGCTTCCGTCGCTTTTGCCCGAACTGTATATCGACGCTCCGAGAATCCGGCAAGTCATCCTGAACCTGACCGGAAACGCGCTGAAATTCACTCATGTCGGCGGGATCACGCTTTCCGTCTTCTTTGAACCCTATGACGAACACAGCGGATGTCTGAAGCTCGAAGTGGCGGATACCGGAATCGGAATACAGGCCGATTTTCTGCCGCATATTTTCGACCCGTTTGTTCAGGATGAAAAAGTTCGCAGCTCCCGTGCCTATCAGGGGAGCGGATTCGGGCTGGCCATTACTCAAAAACTGGTTTCCGCCATGCACGGTGAAATCAGCGTGGACAGCTGTGAAAATGTTGGAAGCACCTTCACTGTCACCCTGAAAAATATCGAATATGCAATGCCGCAAGGTCTTTTGAAAAGCGGGGAAAAATTGGAAGGTGCAAATCCGCGCATACTGATTGTGGACGATCTGCCGGTCAATCTCAAAATCCTGGAGGCAATGATCAAACGCTGCGGATATCAATGTATTGCCGCCGAATCGGGCGCGGCGGCGCTTTCCGCCTTGAAAAAACAGGAGTTTGACATTGTTCTGACCGATATCTGGATGCCGGATATGAACGGCATTTCACTCGCGGACACGATCCGCGCCAATCATAAAACAAAAGATCATCGCATTTACGCCATTACCGCCGATCACGAGTGGCACGGAGCCGGATCGGAAAAGCTTTTTGACGGCATTTTTTACAAACCCGTCAAGCCGGAGGAACTCAATATGATTCTGAACGGCGTGATTAAATAGGAGACATGGCATTATGATGCATAAGAAGATATTGGCGATTCCGATTGCGTTTTTCTGTTTACTGACCGGAATCGTTCATGCGGAAGGGGTACGCCACTTTGAACAATCCCCCTGTACGCATGTTTTTCTGATTTATTCGGCGAATCGGACCAATGAAGTCAGTTTGAACGTGTCCGTCGGCATACACGATGCGCTGCTGAATCGGGGGCTGCCCTATTCCCATGACGTACTGGAGTTGAACATGCTCTATGAAGCGAATCCGGTGGTATGGGACAAGGATGTCGCATCCTATTTACCGGACATTCAAGCGGGGCGTTACGACCTGATCGTGGCGGAAAGCGAGGAGGCGTGCCGCGCGTTGATGAAGTATATGCCGCAAATTCCGGAGAAGACCAGCGTGGTCATGACCAATATCCCGGCTTTCGAGGCGGAATCCATACGAAAACTTCACCGGAACACGACCGCCGTCATGCGGGACCGCGATGCACGCCCGAATCTGAAGCTGGGATTGAAACTTTTTCCGGCGGCAAAAGAGGTCGCGGTACTGGTCTCAAGTTATGACTGGACGGACAAGGATACGGAAATGCTCCGCGCCGCATGTCCGGCCTATATTAGTTTGAAGATTCTGCCGTTCGATAATGACAAGCCGGAAACGCTGGCCGTGATCGCCGCCGAGTTGAAGAGCCTTCCCGCGGAGTCGTTTGTCATTTCGATGGACTGGGATCGGTTTTTCGTTGCCCGTTCAGCCCGCGAAGGCATGTGGCGCTGGCTGAAAAAACAGTACGACGGCCCGATCTTCATTCGCCGCCACGAAAATCTTACCTTCGCTTTCGGCGGCGAACTGGCCTGTCTGAACGAAGTCGGGAAAGAAACCGGGGAATTCGCCGCGCGAATCGCCTCCGGCTCACTGGCCGGCAATATCGAACCGTTACTGCTGAAAACCGTTCCGACGTTCAACTGCCCGGAACTGCGGAAATTCAAGATTCCGGAATCGTCGCTGCCGGATGGCTTCATCATCGCCAATGAACCGCCCGACTTTTTCACCTCCTACCGGCGGGAAATTAACGGTGCGTTCATTTTGCTGATTGCGGTGTGCGCCGGTCTGCTGATCACCTCCATCCTGCTGCTGGTAAGCCGGCAGCGGACAAAGCTGAGCAAGAATCTTCACAAAGCGCTTCCGGTCCGTGTCGTCGTGTTCAATCAGCGTGGGGATATTCTTTATTTGCACATCGAATCCGGCGTTGAAACCCGGATGGACCGGAATGCCGTATACAAGCACGTTTCCGACCTGCCCTGGATCAATACCCGGCAGACGATGGACGCCGTCGGAAACGTTTACAAAAACGGGAAGCCGGTCATCCTTGATTACAATTTTATGGGAGAATGCCGCTCCGCCATCTTTACCAGAATCGACGCAAGCGTCTTCGGGCAAACCGTGGTGATGAGTACATCCACGGACTCCAGCCGATTGCAGCGCCTGAAAGACGAGGCCCGCCAAACCGCGGCAAGGTTCTCGCTTACGCTTCAGGCCATCGGCGACGGCGTGATTGTCACGGACAAGTCGGAAGTCATCACAATGATGAATCCCGTTGCGGCGCGTCTGACCGGTGTGCCGGAAACAACGGCGGTAGGCCGGGAACTTGACGAGGTCTTTGCCCTCGTGGACGCCCGGAACGGCGGCAAAACGCCGTCGCCGGTTCGGGAAGCACTCGCGACCGGCAATATCGCGATTCTTGCGGGACGCACCGATCTGATCTCAAAAGACGGCCGCCGCTACCACATCGCGGACAGTGCGTCTCCGATCAAAACCGGCGACGGCGAGATTCTCGGCGCAATTCTGGTCTTTCACGACATGACCGACGAATACCGGAAACGCGATGAACTGGCAACTTCGGTTTCCTGCGTTGAGTACATCGGAGGCACACCAGATTCTCCGAGAAAAATATATTCTCCAAAAGAAAACCTGAACAATATTGCTGAAATCCCTTTGAGAGCGATAAGCTAAACTTTTGACCATGTCCCAACGAACCCGAGAATGGCTGA
>JAEWSS010000293.1 GCA_023459755.1 Verrucomicrobiota bacterium
GTGTTCGCCGATGTCGTTGTCGTAGTTGCTGACGCCGAGCGGCGCGGTTTCATGCGGAGTTACGTCCACTCTTCCGGCGAAAAACGAATAATGCGGGTTTTCGCCCGCCAGATAGGTGCAGCTGGAGACCTCCGCCTTGTCGAGCGTGATTTCGCCGCCCGGCTTGCGGACGGCTTTTTCGGCTCTGGCCACGAAGGTCTTGAACTGGATGTCCACGTCATTGAGTTCGACCACGCCGGTGTGAATGTTGCCGGCGAGCCGCCGTGCCTTGATATGGTCGCCGCGGGTGATGATGGTGGCGTTGACCTTCTGGTTGCCGAAAGCGTCGGCGGTGTAAGAGTCGATCACCACGGTGAGCAGCGGGTTTTTGCGCAGCTCGACCACTTCGTCGATAGTCAGCGCGGCCGGAGTCCGGGTTACCCGGAACGCCCGGACGTTGCCGGTTATTTCGGCGTCGCCGGAATCCAGATCGATCACCGCGGAGTCGGCGTAAACAGTCAGGTCTCCAAACGGTATATAGATGTTGCCGTTGATGACCAGCGTGTTGCCGACCATGTTCATCCGGTCCGCCCGCGCGTCTTTGAGCTGCTTCAGGCTTTCCTTGCTGAAGTCGATGCCTTCAAACGCCCGGACTTCTCCGAGCACCATCAGCAGCGCCGACGCAACCAGCGCCGTTTTTATTTTATTAATCACCCCATGCTCCATTTGAGGATACAATCAGTCTTTGCAAATAAACATTCCTCATAATATTGCACGTTTTTTGCGGAAGTCAACCCTCTCGGGATATTTTTAGCGCTTAAGCTTGAACGAGAGCGTCACCGCAAAGACTCCGTACATCAGGAGGAATATGCCGATAAACAACCCGACAACCGCAATCGCTCCCTGCGGCGAAAAGAACATCGCCAATCCGAGCAGCACCGAGAGTATGCCGGACAACACCATGTAGCCTTTGCCACGCGCCGCGCCGCGCGCCGCGAACAGCTGCTGGATTCCGCCGGTCAGGATAAAGAACGCGATCACCATCAGTACAATGCTTATCGCCAGCTGCTCGAAGAACATCATGAAAATGCCGGCCAGCAGCGCCAGCGCCGCCATGAAGCTCATCGAGCCGCGCACAATCGGCGGCAGAACCGCCGGACGGCCGGAGAAAAACAGCATCGCCGCGAACACTACCAGCATTGCCCCGACGATGTAGACCATCACGCCGAGCGTACGCCCCGGATCCATGATGAAGCAGATTCCGAGTATGACTGCGAGCAGTCCGCGGATGAAAAAATTGGTTGGAGAAACCGAAAAGAACGCATCGCGTCCCATGCTGGCAAAGTTCTTCATAAACACCTCCATAGTGTATTTGCTGTAATAATGTAAAGCAAAAGCGGCGTTTTGTCAAGCTTCGCGGCTTTCAAAATTGCGCCGCAGGTGTTATATTATAGAAAATAAATAATAAAATGGTGGGAAAATGAGTCTTATCCTTGGAATAGAGTCGAGCTGCGACGAAACGGCCGTGGCGGTGGTTGAAAACGGATATAACGTGATCGGCAACGCGGTGGCCACCCAGATCGCCAAACACGCGGTGCACGGCGGCGTGGTGCCGGAGCTGGCCGCCCGCGAACATCTGAAGGCGCTGGATATTGTGCTGGACGGCGCACTGAAGGAGGCCGGAAAGTCGCTGGCCGACATCAACGCGGTGGCGGTGACCCAGGGGCCGGGGCTGATACCGGCGCTGCTGGTCGGCATCAACTTTGCCAAGGGGCTGGCGATGAACATCCGGCGTCCGCTGATCGGCTGCAACCATTTTATCGCGCACATCTACGGCGCGTTTCTCGGTCTGCCCGGAGTGCTTGAGGACCCGGCGAGTTATCCGATACTGGCGCTGGTGGTGTCCGGCGGCCATACTTCGCTTTTGCTGATTACCGGGGACGGCCGGGCGACCCATCTCGGCTGCACGATCGACGACGCCGCGGGCGAAGCGCTCGACAAGGCGTCCAAGCTGCTCGGTCTGGGCTACCCCGGCGGACCGGCGATTCAAAAGGCGGCCGAGTGCGGCGACGGCGCCCGGTATCATTTTCCGCGTCCTTTGACCGGAACCGCCGGCAAGGCGCTGCCGGAGTGCCACAAATACAATTTCAGCTTCAGCGGCATTAAGACCGCGCTGCTCTATCACGTTGAAAAACAGGAGCAGCCGCTGGCTCCGGATGTCCTGCGTGACACTGCGGCGTCGTTTCAGGAGGCGGTGATCGACGTGCTGGCGAAAAAGACGCTGGCGGCGGTCGCGGCCTTCCAGCCGCGCACCGTGGTTGCCGCCGGCGGCGTGGCCTGCAATTCACTGCTGCGCGAACGGTTGACCGAAGTGCTGCCAAAGACCGTGACTCTCCGGTTGGCGGAGCGCAAATACTGCACCGACAACGCCGCAATGGTGGGCGGACTGGGCTGGCATTACTACCGGAAACGGCTGTTCAGCGATCTTGACTTCGACGCATTCGCCCGTCTGCCCCGGATCAGCGAAGTGGTTTTTGTAAAATAAGTTTTCACAGGGAGATTTTTATTATGACCGAGACAATCAATTACGCTTCCGAGCTTGAAGCAATGGGAGCGAAGGCCCGCCGCGCCGCGTCCGCGCTGGGTGCGATGGGCGCCGGAGCCAAGCGGGACGTGCTGGAAAAAATGGCCGACGCCATCGTCTCCGCCTCCGCCGATATTATTGCCGCCAACGTTTCCGACGTGGCCAAGGCTGAAACCGCCGGACTTTCCGACGCGATGATCGACCGGCTGACCCTGACTCCCGCCCGCGTCGTCGGCATGGCCGACGGTTTGCGCAGCGTGGCGGCGCAGGAGGAGGTCGTCGGCCGGACACTCGCATCATTCGTCCGGCCCAACGGAATCAAAATTGAAAAAATATCGGTTCCGATCGGCGTGATCGGCATTATTTACGAGTCGCGTCCCAATGTCACCAGCGACGCCGCCGGCATCTGTCTGAAGGCCGGCAACGCGGTGATCCTGCGCGGCGGCAGCGAGGCGTTCAACTCCAATATGGCGATTGCCAAAGTGATGAACCGTGCCGGAGTATCCGCCGGTCTGCCGGACGGCGCGGTGCAGCTGCTGCCCTGGACCGACCACGCGGCGGTCAACGTGATGCTCAAGCTCGACCGTTATATCGACCTCATTATTCCGCGCGGCGGCGAACGGCTGATCCGCACCGTGGTCGAGCAGTCCACGATTCCGGTCATCAAGCACTACAAAGGGGTCTGCCACATCTATGTCGATTCCGAGTGCGACCACGCAATGGCACTCAACATTATTGAGAACGCCAAGTGCCAGCGTCCCGGAGTCTGCAATGCGGCGGAAACCGTGCTGATCGCGCGTCCGGCGGCGGCGGCGTTCGCGCCCGAACTATATAAAAAACTGAGCGCGCTCGGCGTGGAGATGCACGGCGACGCGGAGTTCAACCAACTCACCGGAAACACCGTGGCCGGAACCGAGGCGGAACTGTACAACGAATATCTCTGTCTTAAAATTTCGGTTCGGATCGTGGACGGCGTCGAACAGGCGGTTGAGCATATCAACCATTACGGCTCGCACCATTCGGACGCGATCGTGACCTCCAATCCGGCGGCGGTGGAGTATTTTCAGAAAATGGTCGATTCCGCCACCGTTTACTGGAACGCTTCGACCCGGTTTACCGACGGCGGCGAATTCGGCATGGGGGCTGAAATCGGCATATCAACCGATAAACTCCATGCCCGCGGACCGATGGGCGCAACCGAATTGACCACCACCAAGTACCTGATTCGCGGCGAAGGCCAGGTGCGTAAGTGAGCGACGGAGTCAGACGCGGCATCTCGACCGGGATGTGGGTGTTCGTCGCCGCATTCGGCGTTCTGATCGCCTATACCCAGCGGATGCCGGTGCCGGAGACGCTGCCGGCGATGCCGTCGTGGCATGAGGCGATGGTTTCGCTTTGCCGCCGGATATTCGGCGACGCGCACCTTGTCGGCCGTGCTCTGCCGACCGCACTGGCCGGAGCCTTGGCCGTGTTGTTCACTTATGCCGTGTCCGCGCGCGGCAATCTGTATCGGGGAATCGCGGCGGCGGCGATGCTGGTCGGCTGTATGGAATTTCTGCTCGGGGCGCGTTATTGTGCAACCGGGATGTTTTATCTGGCGGCGCTTACCGGAGTGGTTTTCGCCGGTTCGTTTCTGCCGAAGAAACTGCATTCGCTGATTCTGTTTCTGTGGATGGGGGTGTGGGTGCTGCTGGGATGGGACGGCTTCAACG
>JAEWSS010000294.1 GCA_023459755.1 Verrucomicrobiota bacterium
CACTGCAAAAAGTCACCGCCATTCTGCGCGAAAACCATATTGATTATATTCCGCTCAAAGGATCGTTCCTCGCCAACCGCGTCTACCCGGCTCCGGCGCTGCGACCGCGCTCCGACATCGACCTGCTGCTGCGCGAAGCCGATCTCGAACGCACCGCCGCAATCTTTCACCGCCTCGGCTGGACAAATCACGACGAACGCATGCACACGGTTCATATCCCGGCACTGGTTTCGCCCGGCCGGAACATCATGTTCGAGCCGCATTTCGGAGTTTTTCAACCGTCGCCCGGAACGGCGAAAAACGCGGAGCTTTGGGCCGCCGCCGTTCGGCAGTCCGACAGCGGAGAATTTTTTCTGCCGCCGGAACTGGTCTTTCTTCACGCCGTGGACAGCGCATTGAGCGACAACCTCTCAATGGGGATGAAACCATTGATCGACACCACGATGGTGACCGCAAAATTCAACCTCACCAACCGAATGATCTCGGCCGCGGCTGAAAAATATTGTCCGGCGGTGCGCCCCCAGCTGTTTTTCACGGCGTTCCCCGAGCTGCTCGGCGGCGATGAATGCGGCAGCGCCATACCGCCGGAAGTAACCGCGGCTTTCCGCGCCCTGCCGTTCACCTCCGGGCTGAACCGGGCGGACAGCTATAAAATACTGCTGGCCAGAGACTACGCGACGAAGTCGGCGGTCGGCAAGATCTTCTTTTTTTTCGGTCGGCTGTTCGCCCATCCGGCCGATTTGCGCAAGCGTTACGGACTGGGCAAAAAAGCGTTTTGGCGTCTTCCCGCCTACTACGCGGTTGACATGATCCGCAAAATCCGGGTTTTTATCGCAAAAACCTCCGATATGACCGATGACGCCATGAACGAGGCCGCCGTCCGTCAGTCCATATTAAAGGAGTATCTTAAAAAATGATCCCGGACAATGCGCGAATGATTACATCCGAGGCGTGGGGGGACGAAAATCTTTCCACCGTCGATCCGCTGACCGGCATCGCCTACGCCGACACGGAAAAAACCATCGCCGACAAAAATGACGACAATGACTGCTGGCTGGCCGCCGCCGCCAATATAATGTTCTGGGGCGGCTGGGTGACCGCCGGCGACATAAGCATTGCCAACGAAGATCGTTTTTTCAGCTTCGCGGTCTCCTGCTGGGGCGACGTCGGCGGCTTTGAAGGCGACGCACTTTACTGGTGGCTCAACGGCTCGGTGGTTGACGAAAACTATTCCACGCCGCCGTTATCCGGTGGCGGCCGTCTTCCGCAGCTTGATCCGGCCGACAATCTGCTTGAATTCTATAGCGCGCAGTATGACAAGGCCGACATGGTCTGCAAAATGATCGACGCCGGGTTCGGCGTCACGCTCGGAATCACCAACCCCGATATGAGCCACGCCATTACCTGTTGGGGTTACGAGAAAATCGACGGCGAACTTTATATTTTCTATTCCGATTCCGACGACAATAAAAACACCAATTATGCCGACCGCAGCAAAGCGCCTGATTCACTGAAACGCACCCGGATTAGCTATAATTCGGCTACCGGAGAATACAATTTGGCCGACTATCGGATGGAGGCCGTGCTGCACGACCTCACCGCCTTTCGTCAGTACGACGTCGTTATGAGCGGACAAAACGAAGACCTGACCGGAACCGCAAAGACAGTCACGGTCGGCACCGAGCGCCGCGGCCGGTTCGACGCGGAAAACGACGACGACGCCTACCGGCTCACCGCGCCCGACACGAATCTTGCGCTGGCAGTGTCCGCCGCCGTTGCGGAGTCGCAGTTTACGTTCGAACTTTACGATGCGTCCGGCAACCTGCTGGCGGCGCAGACCGCTCTGTCCGCCGCGCTCAATCTTTCCGTTGTCTCCGGCGACGACTATTATCTAAGGATCACCGGAAGCGGTCAACTTGACCATTCGGATTTTCTCAGAGGGGTTTATGCGATCAATTCCGCCGGGGATGGCGGTCGGGCCGTAAAATGGAGCGACGGCGAAGCGACGATCGCCGCGGTGGCGCACGGCAGCAGCGAGACTTTTGCACTGTCGGATCACTCGGAATATTTTTCCTCCGCACTGAACAGTTACTCCGCCGCCTTCATCGGGCTGGACGCCGCAACCAATTTTTACGGCGGATCGCTTAACGGCGATACCACCGGAAATTGTCGTTTTTACTTTGAAAACGGCAGAATAAAAACGCTCTACGGCGGCGGCGGCGGAAAAGTCGAAGGCGACATCTCAATCGTCACCTCAGGCGACACCATACTCGCCAGTCTGCTTTACGGCGGCGGCGGCGGAGTCGGCGCCGACGTTGCCGGGAATGTCCGCCTCGACCTCAATTTTTCAAAATGCACCGGTAACATTTTCGGCGGTTCGTTCAATGCGGCGGTCGGCGGAACCGTGACGCTGAAAATCGGTTCCGGTCAACTCAGCGGACTGATATTCGGCGGCGGACGCGCCTATGAGGAAAATTCCAGTGCCGACACCGGAGACATCAATATAACCATCTCCGGGGCGGCGGTCAGTCATACCGACAACAAAAAACTTCTTGCCGCCGGCAAGGGCAATTCGGCATGGATCGTCGGCGGCGGACAGGCGTTCAACGGCGGCAGCGTAATCAACACGGCGGTGAACATCACGGTCAACGGCGGCGCCGACATCAGTCGAATTATCGGCGGCGCGCAGGCGCAGGGTGAAAACAGTTACGCCGTGGTAGGCTCGGTTGCGATCTTTGTTGAAAACGCCACCGTCACCGGCAACATCTTCGGCGGCGGATACGCTCGCAATCACGCACAAAGCATGGTGACCGATACGGTGACGATCACGGTGGATTCATCAATCTCTGAAGTGTCGCTGTTCGGCAATATTTACCTCGGCGGCACCGCGCCGGGATACCCCGCCTCCGGCGGAGACGCCTCGATCGCCAACGGCGGCAGCGTGATCTTCACCGGAAAAGGCGAACTGCTAAATTTTTCCGGAACAGTGTCCGGCGACGGAACGGTTCCCGGCTCAACCGCCGGAACCCGCACACTGGGATTCAAGGACTTTAACGGTGAATTTTCCGCCTCGATCAAAAATTTCGACCTGATGACAATAGCCGGAAACAGCGCAATGACAGTCGGGTGCGACCTTGATCTGGGAACCGTTCGCTTTCAGGTCGGCGGCGAAAACTCCGCCGCGCCGGCAATGCTCACCGCCAACGGCATAAACTGGAGTCTCAGTGCCGAAAATGCGATTGAAGTGATATTTCCTGAAGTTTTCGACACCACGGAAAACCGCGAATTTACCCTGCTCGACTCCGATACGATCGACAGTTTGTCCGGTCTTACGCTCGCCGTCATGTTCGATGCCGACACCACGCTGGCGGTGCTTAATATCGCCGACGGCAGTTCGGTCGAAGAGTTCTTCGGTTCATTTTCACTCTCAATAAATTCTGGAATATTGTCACTGAAATTTACCGCCCCGGGAAACTAAAAACAACGCCGCACGCGTTTTTACAAGTGGTTATAACCGCGATGGAGGCCCCAAATGAGCACAGACAGCACCGACCGTAACGCGAAGAGCGCATACTTCAACGACGCAGTATGCATCACCACCGAAGAATGGGGTCACGAACAGCTGACCACAACCGACAGCGTCACCGGGTACTATTTTGCCGATGTTGAAAAAACCAGGGACACCGACGCCGACGACAACTCCTGCTGGCTGACCAGCGCTTCCAACATACTGTACTGGTCCGGCTGGGCCGCGGCCGGCGACCCGACGCTGATTTCCGAAGACGCCTTCTTTGAATATGCCAACCAGTGCTGGGGCGCCAACAACGGCGGCTACGAAATCGCCGCCTACAACTGGTGGCTCATCGGAAAATCGGGATTTTCAACCATCACCGCACCGGACGGCGGCGGAAAATTTTCGGCGGTTATAACCTCAACTTCCGCATATTGTCTGGAGGCGGCAATCAGCAACCGCGGCGCAATTTCATCGCTGTTCGCCGCCGTCGAAGGGGGGTACGGCGTAACGCTCGGAATCCGGGGCGTCGGCATCTCGCACGCCATCACCTGCTGGGGCTACGAAGTGGTAAACGACAACATCTATCTGTATTATTCCGACTCGGACGACCAGGAGATCTACGGCGACCGCACCGCCGCGCCGAACACGCTTCACAAGACGCTTCTCACCTACAACACCACCACTAAACGCTATTATATGACCGACTATCTGGTCAGCGGCATCTACCTTTCCCAGATAACCGCGATCGCTCAATACGACAAAATTTTCAGCGGCATGCACGAAACTTTTGACGATGCCCGCGAAATTACAGCTTCCGGTGACGGCGAAAGCAAAAACCGCCGCGGCAAGCTGGACGGCACCAACGACGACGACTATTACGCAATCTCCGGCGAAGGTCGCGGCGCCTGCTTTACCATTCTCTCCTGGGACGACGCCAGCCCTTATCTCACCATCGACATGTACGAGGCGGATCAAACCTTTATCAGCACCATCGCCGACACCCATTCCTGCGTCGGCAGTTTCACCACCAGCGAAGACGGCGAAAAATATTACATCCGGATTACCGGCACCGCCGCCGGACAACTCTATGACCTGACCAACAACGTCTACGTCATCACCGTGCAGAACAACCGCTGGTGGACCAGCTGGAACCATATCGACAACAGCTCGGAAATCATTGAGATCGTCGCCGACAACACCGCGGCCGAAACCTATATTTCCGACAACGAAAAATACGCCAAAGACGGCTACTGCGCCGCCGCAATCGTCGGCCTCGGCAACAAAGGATACCGCAAAGTATTCGGCGGGCCGTCGAGCGGGACCTACATTGGAAGCATCCGGCTCTGCGCCAATGAAACCACCGTTCGCACGCTTTACGGCGGCGGCGGCTCCGGCACCACGGTAAACGGCGACATTTATCTTGAACTTAGCGGCGGCGTTGAAGTTTCCGCCGCGCTTTTCGGCGGCGGCGCGTCCACCGTTACCGGCAGCATCAATATCACCGCTGAAACCGGCGGCGGAACCGCCAACTTCTTCGGCGGCTCGCTGAACGCCTCGGTGTCCGGCAATATCGACATCGCCATGACCGGCGGAACCTACACCGGACTGATCGTCGGCGGCGGACGCAGCGGCAC
>JAEWSS010000295.1 GCA_023459755.1 Verrucomicrobiota bacterium
CCGCTTCACGGTCAAGATAGCCGTCATAATGGGCGGCAACCACCAGTTCACGGTAAATCCGCGCTCCTTCGGCGCCGTCCGGAAGCTGCAGCAGTTCACGCGGGCATTCCAATTTTTCCGGCGAAAAATCGCCGCCGGTCTGCTTCAGGTGATCCCAAAGCGTACGCCCCTGATATTTGGCGTCCTTTGCAGTCCGCAGCGCCCGCGCCAAATCGTCGCGGTAAACTGAGAACCGGCGATAGTTCTCCTCGGGAAGCAGACCATTTTCGTGCGCCCATTCGCACAGTCTCAAATCGGCGTTGTCCTGCCGGATATGCAAACGGTATTCCGCCCGGCTGGTGAACAACCGGTAGGGTTCGGTTATCTCCTTGGTCACCAGATCGTCGAGCATTACGCCGATATACGAAGCCGACCGCGGCAGTTCAACCGGGTCCAGTCCGGCCGCGACCCGGGCGGCGTTGAATCCGGCCACCAGTCCCTGACCGGCCGCCTCCTCGTAGCCGCTGGTTCCGTTGATCTGACCGGCGGTGAATAAATTCGGATAGCGTTTATTCTGACAGGTGCGGCGCATTTGATCGGGAAAGACAAAGTCGTACTCAATGGCGTAGGCGTAGCGACTGATGACTGCATTTTCAAGTCCGCGCACCGTCTTGAGCATCTGGTGCTGAATCCGCGGCGGCAGACTGGTGGAAATACCGTTCAGATAATATTCACCGGTAAATTCGCCTTCCGGCTCCAGATAAAGCAGATGGCGCTCGTGATGCGGGAAACGCACCACCTTGTCCTCGAATGACGGGCAGTAGCGGGTGCCGATCCCCTTGATCTTTCCCTGATAAAGCGGCGCCTCCATCAAATTGTCGCGCACCAGTTTCGCCGTTTCGGCGGTCGAATAGACGCCGTAGCACGACAGGTGACGGCGGATGGTTGAGGGCAGCGCGGTCGGAACCGGCCAATGGCTGAACATTTCGTCTTCATATTCGGAACTCTGTTCCTCCATCGCGGAAAAGTCGATGGTCTTAGCCAGAACCCGCGGCGGCGTACCGGTCTTGAGCCGACCGAGCCGCAAACCGAGTTTCCCGATCAGCGCTTTCGACAACTCGCTTGACGCCGGATCGCCGGCTCGTCCGCCGGAAAAGCTCCGCATTCCAAAGTGGAGCAATCCGTTCAAAAACGTTCCAGTGGTGATTACGACCGCTTTACTGTAAAACTCTTCACCGAACTGATTTATCACGCCGCGCAAAACGCCGTCCTCCACGATGAAGTCAACCGCCTCAGACTGAATGACATCAAGATTCTTCGCCATCTCCAGCGTAAGCTTCATCGCAGTGCGATAGCAGGTCTTGTCACACTGACTGCGCGGCGACCATACCGCCTGCCCTTTGGAGCGGTTCAACATGCGGAACTGAATGCAGGCGGCGTCCGCCACCGTACCCATCGCCCCGCCCAAGGCGTCGATCTCACGCACAACCTGACCTTTGGCAATGCCGCCGATGCAGGGATTGCAGCTCATCTGCCCGATATGGTCGAGATTTATCGTGAACAACATAGTTTCAGCGCCAAGTCTGGCGGAAGCCAAAGCCGCCTCGCACCCCGCATGTCCGGCGCCAATCACAATTACATCGTAAGTATTTTTCATAATTGTTTAAAGTATAGCCGCAAGTCGTTTTTTTCCAGCTTGCATTTTAAAATAGACGTGATAATTTGAATGGATAAAACGGGAATGGTTCCCAAAAATTCAATAAGGAGAATTTTATTATGAAAAAAATCGGTTTACTGGGTGCCGTGGTTGCAGTCTGTGCATTGTTTGCCGGGTGCAGCGAAGCAAAAAAGGTTGACGCCTCGGTGGTGACCGACCTTCAGAGTGCATATAATGGAGAAATGAACGCCGCCGCAAAATACGAACTTTATGCGGCCAAGGCCGCCGAAAACGGTTATGAAAGCGTTGCCGCGTTGTTCCGCGCCACCCATAAGGCGGAAAGTCTGCATGCGGCGCGTCACGCAAAAGTGTTGAAGTCGCTCGGAGTCGAGCCGAAGGCGGAGGTAAAACTTCCGGAATACGTCGATGTCGAGACCAGTCTGCGCGACGGAATCACGGGCGAGACCTATGAAATGACCACCATGTATCCCGACTTCATTGCCAACGCCAAAGCCAAGGAAGCCCCGGCGGAAGTTATCGAGACGCTGACTTTTGCGCTTGAGGCCGAAAAGGAACATGCGAAATTCTACACCGAAGCCGTAAATGCCATGGAAGAGTGGAAGCCGGCCGGCAAGACCTTCTATGTCTGCTCGGTCTGCGGCTATACCACCGACAAGCCGATTGCCGCCTGCATCCTCTGCGCGGCCCCCGGCGACAAATTTGAAATCTTTCAATAGGCTCGTTATATGTCCGACACCTTGAAAAAATGGTGCGGGACAGTCACGGCGGCGGGCATAACCGCCGCCGTAATTGTCTGGTGGCTGATAATAAATATAAATTCACCGCACGGCAACCAATTTGAGGCGAGCGGCGCGGTTCAAATGCTGGTATACGGACGTTTGGCCGGCCTGCTGGCCGGACTCTCGTTCGTGTTTCTGCTGGTGACAATGGGGAAGGGGAGGCTAAGTGAAAAACTGTTTCCGAAATCATGGCTGGTCAAAATCCACCGCAGGCTGGGCGGAACGGTGCTGTTTTTCGTTCTGCTTCATTTTGTCCTGGTGTTTGCGGCCAAAAGCGATTTATACGACGACAGCTTTTTTAACCTGGTCTCCGACTTTGCCGCCGACGGCAAATGGGGAACCGCCGCCGTCTGCGGTGCCGTACTGCTGATCGCGGTGCTGATTTTTTGTCTGCTTTTTGTGCTTAAAAAAATGAAATTCCAGCAGTTCAAGCCTACGCATTATCTGGTATACGCGGTGGTGATACTGCTGTTCTTTCATCAGATATTTTACGGATTCGACTTTGTGAACCACAAGGCGTTCCGGATATTCTGGACGGTGCTGGCGGCACTGGCGCTGCTTGACGCAGTCGTCTGGAAAATCCGGACCGGCCTGGCGGCGGTTAAGAACGCTTGAGCGTCACCAAACCGTTGACGGTCCGGATGGTAATCGCGTCGGCAGTTATCTGCGTCGGGGCTTCGAGCATTGGAGCTCCGGCGCTTATTTTTTCTTTGAGTTCGCCCGATTCCAGGTCGAGCACATAAATATTACCGTCCAGCGCCGGAACAAACAGTTCGCCGCCACTTACCGTCAACGGCGCTTCAATGCCGCGAACCCGGCCGCCGTATGGCGCCATTGACACCATACCTTCGTCAACGCCGTCAAAATGCCATTTCGTATTTCCGGTAACTTTGTCCAGCGCGTAAACGCCGTTGCGAGCGCTGCCGACAATGAGCAAATCAGCGGTCACTTCAACCGGGGCGGCGGTCTGGATCTCCACGTTCAAATCATATATCCGCTGAATTTCACCGGTTTTCGGAGCGATTTTGTAAACCTTGCGGAACCCCTTAGCCCAAAATGATTTGTCGGCATAAGTCACTGTGGCGGTGGTAAAGCGCAGATCTTCGATTTCCGGATGCCAAAGCAGTTTTCCAGTGGCCGCGTCATTGCCAAAAATTCCACCCCACTGCGAACCGGAAACCACCACCCCGTCGCCGACCGTGATTTTCCCCATGAAAGAGTGGCTGCCTTTCCATTCCGTATTCTGCCACAGCACGCGACCGTCCGGCGTTATCGCTTTGAGGTCAAGACCGAATCCGGCGTATAAAACCCCGTCGGCAAATGCGCATCCGGTGCGGCTCGGCGGCACGCCGGAACGCGACGGCGCGACCGTCCAAAGCACATTGCCGTCAGCGGAAACGGCAATGGTTTCTCCGCGTGGATTGCAGGAATAGGTGACGCCGTCAACTACCACCGGCGCTCCGGTTATCTCAAAAGCCGTGACCGTGCTGCCGGGATAGACAATACGGGCATCGGACACGCCGTCCGGAGCTACGGTTACCAGCCGAACCGACGCCGGATCATGGTCGATGCCCGCTTTGTTCGGCGGCGCAACGCAGTAGGCCTTTGCTTTTAACTCCGGACACCCCAGTTCCATATTCAAATGCCAGTGGCCGAAAAATATTCCCAGAAGCCGGTCGTTAATCTGAACATTTCCATTGTGAGACGGAATGACCGGAGGCATCTGCTGGCCGGGCAGATTGTGCCCCAGCAGAACATAGGGTTTGTCACCCGTCAGTTTGAGCAGACCGGTCAGCCAGTCGCCGTAATCCTCCAGGC
>JAEWSS010000296.1 GCA_023459755.1 Verrucomicrobiota bacterium
TTTCACCTCGGTCAGCAAACCGGAAATCTTCGGACTCACCGCCGCCCGCACCCGCGCTTCGAGGGTGCCGGTCCCCATGACCTCGTTGACGACGATGCCCCGGGTGACCGGGTATAAATTCACTTCGCCCGGGGAGAAACGCATGAAATAAACAGCGAAGGCGATCACGCCAAGCACCAGAAACACCTTGATCGCGATTTTGACCCGCCTTGGTGTGACAAACGATTTCATCATTTTTTCCACCTTGTCATTGTTATTTTGATTATTCATGTTAGTTATCGTTAATTAACATTACTCCTCAAAAAAAAATTTCAAGAGGGGATTGTAAAAAAAAGCGAAATCATTTTTTTGTTTTACTCTCCGGTACCTGAAAAACTCAATCCGCGGATGATACGGGAATTGGCGCCGGGCACGGATATTCGCTCCCGGTTTCAATTACGACTTACAATGTCCTGGCGTGAACTTTTTCGAATAATTCGCAATTTCCGGTCTTGTTACAACGAACCCGGGAACGGATGAATCCGTTCCCGGGTTATTGTTCAGTCGGCCTTTTCGAGTTCGCTCAACCGTTGCTGAACCGCGTCCAGTTGGGTTTTCAGCGCCTCGGCCTGATTCTTCAGCAGCGTTTGTTCCGCTTCTCCGCCGGAACGTCCGGTCAGTCCGAACCACGGGGTTGTCGCCCGGCCGAAACCAAGCCCAAGCCCGCGACCGAATCCACGGCCAAGTCCGCCGCCGAATCCCGCTCCCCGGTTCACGAATCCGGGAGTTCCAAACCCGGCGCAGTAACCCGCGCCCCGACCACTCATTGATCCCATTCCGGCGGGACCCGTTCCATCACCTCTCGGCATGGCACACCTCCTTGTGTGTTGGTTGTTTATTTGTCTCGCCGATTGTTCGGCAAGACACGTATTCTTTTCCGTTATCATATCAGGAGCAACTTTTGCCGCGCCATATCGAATACCGGAGCAATCCGATCGTTCCATACAATCAAAGCCGTTTTCATTGATCCACCTATTTTTGTTCTCTGATTTATCTATAGCAACAAGCGTGCCAGGCTTTTTGGCGTAAGCGTAATGCATTGATTGGGAATATTTTGGATGAAAAACAAATCAACGGGATAGCGAATATGACTGTCGTCTTGCAATCCCGCGGAAACTGATGCGATGCAAAAATGCAATGATTCTCTTCAGGAACGGGACTCTTTTTCCGAAAGGAACTCGATGCCCAGCGTTTTCATTTTCCGGAAAAGCGTGGACGGATGAATGCCGAGTTCGCGCGCGGTGTTGACGCGACTGTAATGATTCTTTTTCAGCGCATTGACAATCATCTGCTTCTCCGTCAGCCGGAGTGCGGCTTGAACTCTGGAATTTTCGGGAACCGCAATGGCGGCGGGAGGCCCGCCGAACGGATAAAGTTCCTCGGGCAAATGGCACGGTTTGATATACTGGTCAGGGCAGACCACGAACGCGCGCTCAATCACGTTTTCCAGTTCCCGGACATTTCCCGGCCAGTCGTGCGACATCAGCACCGATTGCGCCTCCGGAGAAACTCCGGCAATGTCGCGCCGCTGCTCTTTGTTGAAACGGTGGATGAAGTGTTCCGCCAGCAGCGGAATGTCTTCCTTGCGCTGGGAAAGATTCGGGATTTCGATGCGCACCACGTTGATCCGGTAAAACAGGTCTTCCCGGAATTTGCCTTCCTTCACCATGGCGTGCAAATCGCGGTTGGTCGCGGCGATGATCCTGGCGTCGGTGGATTCCGATTTGGTCCCTCCCAGCGGCTCATAGGTGTGCTCCTGCAGCACCCGGAGCAACCGGACCTGCATGGCCGGTGAGATCTCGCCGATTTCGTCCAGAAAGAGGGTTCCACCGCGGGCCAGGGCGAACCTTCCAGGCTTGTCCTGCGTCGCGCCGGTGAAGGCGCCTTTTTTGTAGCCGAAGAGTTCCGACTCCAGCAGCGTATCCTGCAGCGCGCCGCAGTTGATCGCGACGAAGGGCCGGTCGGCGCGCGGGCCCATCCCGTGAATCGCGCGGGCGAGAAGCTCCTTGCCGGTGCCGGTGTCGCCCTGAATCAGAACATTGCTGGCGCTGGCGGAAACCGCGTGAACCAGATCGAATACCTTCCGCATCGACGGACTGCGGCTGACGAATTCCCCGATCTGGACCCGGCCTTCCAGTTTTTTCCTGAGCTCCTCGACTTCGCTCAGGTCGCGGAATGTTTCCGCGCCGCCGATGATTTGACCGTCGTCGGTCCTGAGCACCGCGGTGGAAACGCTGATCGGGCGCTGGTTGCCGTCGGCGTCGATCACATAGCAGACACGATTGATGATGGGCTCTCCGGAGGCGAGCGTCTGCCGCAATGCGCACGAGGTCTGGCACATGTTCGAACGGAAAATTTCCGCGCAAAGCCTTCCGATGGCCTCTTTGCGGGGGATACCCAGAATTTCTTCCGCCGCACGGTTGAACGAGGTGACCCGCCAATCCATGTTTACGGTGAACACCCCGTCGGAAATACTTTCCAGCACGGCTTCGAACGGTACCGTCGAAAGGGGATCCGGCAGGGTTACTATTTCCGATCGCTGTTTCGCCATAAGTTTCTCATTTCAGCGCTTTGGCCCCCGAGTAAACTTCGCGGGGAATGATTACGGCGGCGGCGTGTCCGGGGTGTTGTTTCGGATTCCATTCTTTCATGAAGTCGAAAAATATCCCGCTGTTGTGATATTCAATCCCGCCCTTGATCTGATACGCCTTGCCGGCATCGGTGATGAACAGCACCGCGCCGGAGGAGCCGTTGCGGATGTTCTCCCTGGTTTTGCAGAAATAATTATCGGCGATCACAATCCGGCTGTTTTCGTACAAGCCCACGCAAGTAATATAAACACTGTTGGGCGTCCCGTCCGGAGCCACGGTGGTGAAAACCACCGCGCCCGCGCGATTTTTCCAAGCCTGCAAGACTTCTTCCGGCAGTGAATCCATAAATTCTTCTCCATGTCGTCAATCTGTTAAATTATACATTCGGTTACAGAAAATTGCAAATCAGAAACGCCGCGTTTCAAAAATGCAGATCATGCTCATGATTTTCGGTCCTGACCAATCTTGCCTCGACTTCGCCATACATATCCGGGACGTGTTCCCGCACCCATGCCAGATATTTAGGAATGATTTCGGGTTCCCCGATTTCGCGCACCTCCGGTGAGGCGTAATCGTCCAGGTATTCTCGGAACGTCAGTAGTCCGTTGGCGATGCAGAACCGGTTGACCGTCGCATGTTTGGCCAGCGGCATAAACGCGGCTCCGGTTCTCCCCTGACGATAGCCGGCGGTACAAAACGATGGCAGGTGTCCGGCCTTGCATAGTCCGAGAATGAATTCGTCGAGACTGCGGGAATCCTTGACCATGAACTGTTCCCGATGCTCCAGGTGTTTCTTTGCCATCCGCGAATAGCCGCCGATCCCGATTCTCGTGCCGGCGTCCATCTGGGAAACGCCGCCCTTGACGATCATTTCGTGCCGTAGTTCCGGAGCCTCGCGCGCGGTGAGGATCGAACCGGTATACGGACACATCAGCCGGATGATGGCGACGATTTTTTTGAAATCATCGTCGCCGACCAAATAGCGCGACCGCACCGAAAGCGGAGAATTCTCGGCATAAACCATGCGCGGATAGGAGATTGTGTGCGGCCCGATGCCGAATTCCTTCTCTAGCGACATGGCGTGATACAAAAGCCCCATCACCTCGAAGCGCCAATCATACAGACCGAAAAGGACGCCGATCGCCACATCGTCGATTCCGCCTTCGAACGCCCGGTGCAACCCGAACTGCCGCCACCGGTAAGAACCTTTCAGGCTGTTGGCGGGATGCACTTTGCGATAGGTTTCCCGGTGATAGGTCTCCTGAAAGATCTGATAGGTTCCGATTCCGGCCTGCTTGATCTTCCGGTATTCCTCGACGAACATCGGAGCGGCGTTCACGTTACAGCGCCGGATCTCGCCGCCGTCCCCGACCCGTACCGAGTAAATCTGCTCGATGGTCCGGCAGATGTAATCGGCGTCGCTTTCGGGGTGTTCGCCGTATACGGCAATGACCCTCTTGTGCCCGGTGTTCACCAGTGCCCTGACTTCGGCTTCGACTTCGGCGCGATTTAATGCCCGCCGTTCGATGCTTTCATTGGACGCGCGGAATCCGCAATACGCGCAATTGTTCACGCACGAGCTGGAAAGATACAGTGGGGCAAACAGCACAATCCGGTCGCCGTATACCGTCTGCTTGATCTGGTTGGCGGTGGCGAAGACCTCCTCCCGCAGTTCGGGATCCCGAGCGTTGAGCAACGCGGCGACGTCTTCCGGCGGCAGCATCTGCCCGGTCGAGGCATTGTCCCGCGCCTTGGCAACGATATCCCGGAACCGCTCCGCCGAAGGCGCGGGACGGTTCAGGTGCGACCATATCGCCGGTTCATCGATGAAGTCATCCCAGGGGCAGTGCGTCTCCCATTCCCCGATTCGCCGCAGCCGTTCGTTCTTCCACTCCTGCTCATTGGCATTCAACATAATTCACGTTCAATCCTTTTCCGATTCCGTCATATCGTGATTTTCATGCCGGCACATCCGGTCCGAATCGCGTCGCCGAGCCGGGAACGCATGAACTCGATCGCGCCGTCCCCGGTGCAATGACAGGGGACGATGAATTCCGGAGCCCATTCCCGTAACTTTTCCGCGGTAGCGGCCAGGCGTGCTTCCGACGCATGGAGAAGATGCATCCCTCCTATTATTCCCCTGACTCGCTGTATCCGACTGGTTTTGCGGATATATTCCACCGTGTTGACCAATCCCGAGTGGCAACATCCGAGCACGATCACCAG
Organism: Verrucomicrobiota bacterium; assembly: GCA_023459755.1. Lineage (GTDB taxonomy): Bacteria > Verrucomicrobiota > Lentisphaeria > Victivallales > Victivallaceae > CALXXL01. The sequence continues at coordinate 4,857 of JAEWSS010000296.1, forward strand.
TCCGGACGGCGTTTCCAGCCACAGGGCCTGATCGTCGCGAATCCGATCCGGTTCGTTTCCGGCGGAGTCCAGAAAAAACGGCCCGCCGGTATCCTCGAACGGCG
>JAEWSS010000297.1 GCA_023459755.1 Verrucomicrobiota bacterium
CGCCGGCAAGCAGGTTTTTCGCCTCCTGCACGCAGGACGCCAGTGGTCGGCTGCGCAGTACGCCGCGGATGTTCGGGATCGAACAGTAGGCGCAGCGGTTGTTGCAGCCGTCGGCGATCTTGAGGTAGGCGACGTGCGGCATGGTCAGCAGTATTCGCGGCGTATTTTCGTCATAAAGATAGCAGGGGGCGGGAGCTCCGGGAAAATTGGTATCGTTGTCCAGTGTTTCGGCGATTTTCGCCACTCCGTCGATGCCGCTCCAGGAGTCGACTTCAGGAAACATGGACTTTGCCTCGGATTTTTTGTCCCATTCAATCAGACACCCGGCCACGGCAACGCGACGACCCGGCTTGCGTTTTTTCCAGCGCACCGCGTCGCGGATCGCCTTGTAGGACTCTTCGCGGGCGGACGGCAGAAACGCGCAGGTGTTGATCAGGGTTATGTCTGCCTCACGTTGATCGAAGGTTATGCCGCAACCGCTTTTGAGCAGTGTGCCGGCCATCACTTCGGTATCGACAAAATTTTTCGGGCAGCCGAGGCTTACCAGGAACACATTCATTTCGTTTCCTCTCCTCTGTGGACGTGTGCGAGAATAAAATCGCATATTTCACGGTTGGCCGCGAACGCGGTGGCGCCGCGCAGACGCCAGCGGTCGGGCGAAGCCGGATCGAGATTGTAGTTTTCGCGGTTCACCACAAGGTCGAAAGTGCGGCCGTATTCGGTTATTCCGGTGTAGCCGCCGCGCAGATATATGGCGCCGACTGCGGCGATGTCCCACAATTTCACCTCGGCCAGATAGCCGAGAAATTTGCCGGTCATTACAAAATAGGCGGCCCCGACGCAGCCGCAGAGCGACAGCGCCACATTATCGAAACTTATCGTGCCGGACTTGACAAAATACTGCGGCATCGCCACCGGCTTTGCCGTGGTTATCCCGGCCGGAGGGAAACGGAAAAATTCACTCTTCGGCGCGGCGGTCTGGAGACCGGTCACATGGCGCACCCGGTCGCCGTCGGTGATGAACAACTCGTCCTGCACCGGAAGATAAATGGCGCCCTCGGTGATTTTACCGTGTTCCATCAGTGCAATTGAGTGTCCCCATGCCGGCAGCATGCAGCTGTATGGCGCGGTGCCGTCGATCGGGTCAACGATCCAGCACCGGTCGGCCTGCAACGCTTCGGCGATATACGATTCGCCGCGTCCGCCGACGGTTTCTTCGCCGATGAAGTACGATTGGTCGCGGGTCAGTTCGGCGGTCAGCAGATTTTCGACCTCCTTGTCGGCGGCGGTCACCACCGACTTGTCGCTTTTCAGTTCGATCGGCGGCGCGTTGTAATAGCGCAGTGCGATGGCGGCCGAACGGCGGCAGAGATCAATTATTTTTTCACAATCCCACATCGGAAAGCTCTTTGGCCATTTCGCCGGCCTCGTTGTAAAAGTTCAGTAGTTTGGTGCCGGTGACTTTGTCCACATCGTTGGCGGCCAACTTGTTGGCTTCGGTCTGGAGTTTTGCCGCAAGGTCGGCGCGACTGGCGAAATAGCAGCCGCGGGCGAGATTGGTCAGAATCAGATATTGTTCGCCCGGCGTGCATTTCGCCATGTTGTCGCGGGCGGTGCGCAGCAGCAGCAGAGCCGGCGACAGCCGGCCTTCGCCGAGCGGACGCTGAAGCAGACCGAATCCGAGATCGCTGAGTTGAAGCGGCTGATCTGCGAAGTTGATTGCCACCTGACGATAAACGGCGAATATTTTTTCATCGGCCTTCGGGTCCTGCGACTGGCGGATCAGCTCCACCTTGAAGTCGTAGAGGTCGAAAAGTTTCGGATAGTCGGCAATCGCCCTGTCCACGGTGGCGAACGCCGCCGCACGGTCGTTCATAAACTTGAACTGGGTGAAACTTTTGATCGCAATCAGCCGGAAGTCGCCGGGCGTTTCGGCCAGCGTCTTGTCGACCAGTTCGATGACTTTCGTATATTCCTTCTGCTCCATGAGTTTTTCCAGCTCCATGAAGACCGGTGGAATCTCCGGCTTCACCGGTGCAACCGGCAACGTGACCGCCGGCTTGGCGGCGGCGGCCAGAACACCCCCGGCCAACAGCAGCGCCGTCAGCAGCAGAAGCAGTTTTTTCATTTTTTCACCTGACCGTTTTCAAAATATTCGACCAGCTCCGGAGCGCATTCCGGTATGGCAAAGCGTTCGCCGCCGCCGCGCATCGACTTGTGCGCCAGCACGCCGACCGCCACCGCGTTGCGGGCCGCCACCGGATTGGTCTTCGGCTTTTTGCCGGTGCGGACAAAATCGATGAAGGTCTGCACAATATCGGGGTCGGCTCCGCCGTGGGTGCCGGGAACCGGCTTCAGGTGATAGACAATATCAGGCGTGGCGCGCGGGCCGCGCTTGGTCCACACATGAACCTGACAGTTGTCGGCGTCGCCGATGTTTTCAACGCGCCCCTTGGTGCCGATAAAGGTGTAATTGCGCTCGGCGTCCGGTGCAAAATGGCACTGCATGTAGCAGGCCTGAATGCCGTGGTCGAGCTGCATCATGATCATGTTGTGGTCTTCGACGTCGATTGTCGGTGACATGCCGGTTTGTTCCAGCGGCGGCCAGTTGCCGTCGCTCCACGAGGCGTTGCCGCGTTCTTCTTCGCGCTTTGCGCATTTGTCGTAAACCGCGAGCATGCCCATTCCGGAAACCGCCTTGGTGGTGGCGCCGGTGACATAGTGGATCACGTCAATGTCGTGCGCGCCCTTCTGAAGGAGCAGTCCGCAGGTGTTTTTGCGTTCGGAGTGCCAGTCTTTGAAGTAGGCATCGCCGCCGTAGTTGATAAAGTGGCGGCACCAGGCGGCCTTGATCTCGCCGATGATCCCGGAATCGACGATTTCCTTCATTTTATTGACCACCGGGAAGTGGCGCATATTGTGGCCGAGATACAGTTTGCTGCCGGTGCGCCGGGCGGTTTCGAGGATGCAGTCGGCGTCTTCGATGGTGATGGCGATCGGCTTCTCAAGGTAGACGGCTTTGCCGGCTTCCAGCGCGGCGACGGCGTGTTCCTTGTGGCAGTAGTCCGGCGAAGTGATGAAAACGGCTTCGATGTCGGTGCGTTTCAGCAGTTCGCGGTAATCGGTGGTTACAAAGCATTCCGCGCCGAAGGTTTTCTTGAAATTGTCGAGCGCGGGCTGATAGTTGTCGGCGGCGGCGATTACCCGCACTCCGTCATCGGGGCGATTGGCAAGCTCCGCCAGATGGCCGCGACCGCCGAAGCCGATCACGCCGATATTGAGGTCTTTCATTTCCTGCATCCTTATTAACTCTGGTTGTACGGATTCTTAAATCTTAATTATTCCGGTTAATATACCGCGGCGGCGGTGTATTTTCAACATCGTCAAGTTGGTTTCAGGGATTTTTTTCCTGCAGCGCCGCGGTCAGGTTGCCGAATCTTGGGGACTGCCGGACATTTTTTACCGCCATTGCCACTGAATCATCGCCTCCGATCAGTATCAGGAGCTTTTTCGCTCTGGTCATTGCCGTGTAAAGCAGGTTGCGCTGAAGCATCATATAGTGTTGGGACAGCAGCGGTAAAATGACGGCTGGAAATTCGCTGCCCTGCGATTTGTGAACCGTCACCGCATAGGCCAGCGCCAGCTGGTCGGCTTCTTCAAAGTCGTATTCCACCGGTCGTTCGCCGCCGTCGAAATTGACGGTGAAGGAGTGTTCTTTGAAGTCGATTGCCGCGATTTCGCCGAGATCGCCGTTAAAAACCGCCTTGTCGTAGTCGTTGCGCAGCTGCATCACTTTGTCTCCGGACTTGAACATGCCTTCGCCGCGGCGGAATCCGGGGGTGTGCGGATTGCCGTTCAGGAGTTTCTGCATCATTTGGTTGAGCCGGTTGGCGCCGCAGTTTCCGCGGTTCATCGGCGCGAGAATCTGGATGTCGCGTTTGGGGCTGAGTCCGAATTTTGCCGGGATGCGCTCCAGCATAAGTTTTCCGATGAGTTCCACGACTTTTTCCGGGTCGCTCTGCTTTATCCAATAGAAGTCGGAGGCGGCGCCGTGCGGCGGCGGTGTCGGGAGCCGTCCCGCGTTGACCCGGTGGGCGTTGGCCACGATCAAGCTGGCGGCGCTTTGGCGGAACACCTCGGTCAGCCGGGTGACCGGGAAAATTTCGGACGCGATCAGGCTGGCAAGCACGGTGCCGGGGCCGACCGACGGCAGCTGGTCGGCGTCGCCCACCAGCACCGCGGTGCTGCCCGACTTCAGCGCCTGAAACAGCGCCAGCGCCAGCGGCAGATCGAGCATCGACGCTTCGTCGATGATAATCAGTTCGCAGTCGAGCGGATTGAATGCGTCGTGCATGAAGCCTCCGGTGGCCGGGTCGAACACCAGCAGCCGGTGGATGGTTTTTGCCGCGACCCCGGCGGCCTCCGACAGCCGTTTGGCCGCCCGGCCGGTGGGCGCGGTAAGTGCAACGTTGAGTTTCGCTGCTCTGGCGCGGCGCACCAGTTCGCCCAGCACGGTGGTTTTGCCGACGCCGGGGCCGCCGGTGATGATCGACACCGGACTTTTAGCCGCCGCGTCCACCGCTTCAAACTGCTGGCGGTTCAAGGTCAGTCCGGCGGCGGGTGTAATGTCCGCCATCTTTTCGGAGGCGAATTTTCCGGCCATCATCAGCCGGTGCAGGTGTTTGGGCAGTTCGCGCTCGGCGCGGTAGAGTTTTGCCGGATAGATCATTGCGTTGTCTTCGACCAGCTGACGCGAGGCGATCGCCAGCTGCAGCGGCGCTTCGAGTTTCTCCGGCGGCGCGGCGAGCAGGGCGGCCGCCTCCTCCATAAGTTTGTCTTTAGGATAGCAGGTGTGGCCGATCAGTGTCAGATTGTTGACGCAGAAGACGATGCCGGCCAGCAGACGGGCGGGGGAGTCCTTGGCCACGCCGAGACTTTCCGCGATGCGGTCGGCCTTGAGAAAGCCGACGCCGTCGATGTCGTCGGCCAGTTTATACGGGTTGGCGCGGACGGTCTGGGCGGCGTTTCCACCGTAAAAGTCCAAAAGTTTTCGTGAGAATTGCGGAGTTAGTCCGAGGCCTTGGAAAAAGATGAACTGACGGCGGTTGTCGGCCGCACCGCGCCAGCCGGCGATGATCTTGTCGGCTTTTTTGGCGCCGATTTTCTCGATTTCGCGCAGACGCCCCGGCTTGGTGTCCAGGATTTCCAGCGTGCGGTCGCCGAAATAATCGACGATGTTTTTTGCAAGTTTGGGGCCGACTCCGGGAATCATTCCGGAGCCGAGAAAACGTTCGATCCCCTCCCGGGTGGTCGGCAGAACGTATTCAAACTCGGCCACCTTGAGGCGCAGTCCGTAGTTGGTGTTTTCCCAGACGCCGCGCAGCTTGACCGGCTGACCGGGGGCGATGTCCGGAAAAGTGCCGCAGAAACTGTGCGCAGCGCCCTGCGCGTCGATCAGCGAGGCCACCGTGAACCCGTTTTCCGGACTGCGGTAGATCACGGCGGAGACCTCGCCGGTCAGCTCGGAATATTTTGAATTATCCTGAGCCGGGGTCAATTTTTCCTACTTCCGGCTGCGCAGCTGGGGGAACAGCAGTACGTCGCGGATTGAGTCGGCGCCGGTCAGCATCACCACCAGGCGGTCGATGCCGATGCCCATGCCGCCGGCCGGAGGCATGCCGTGTTCCAGCGCGACAAGGAAGTCCTCATCGACTTTGTCGTCCCAGGTGTCGGTTTCGGTCTTGGTGCGTTCGTACTGTTCGGTGAAGCGGCGGCGCTGTTCGATCGGGTCGTTGAGTTCGCTGTATCCGGGCGCGACTTCCTGACCGTTGATTTCCAGTTCAAACACGTCCACCACGCTGGGATCGTCGGCGCAGGCTTTGGCCAGCGGAACGAGCACGGCGGGCATCCGCATCACAAAAGTCGGCTGGATCAGCGTCTGTTCGATCAGCTTCTCGTAAATTTCGTTGGTGAC